>CARMXJ010000012.1 GCA_949025205.1 uncultured Bacilli bacterium
CCCATTTTAAAGGGCATTTATAACTTTACGTAAAATTTTTATGCGATTGCCTTAATTAAAAGGTGTTAAATCAAAAAAATTATGTTATTATAAGTTTAAATATGTAGGTGGTAATTGTGTTAAAAACAAAATATGAAAGAATGACTAAAGAAGAAAAGCAAAAACTTGTTTTGGATTATAAGAAAACAGAAGCGGGTAAGGCGATGTGCAATCGTTTATTACGTCTTAATGTGATTGGTGCTATGGGAATACTATATTCTGTTTTTCTTTTTATTAATGACTATAGTGATTTAAAATGGTCTGATTATTTGCTTATTGTACCTTTATTTTTAATCTCTATTTTCTTTATTTATATGTCTTATCGACTTAGAAAAAAGGTATTAAATCAATTTGCTATTAAGAAAAAATAAAAGAAAAAAAGCTTTGAATTTTGGTTCAAAGCTTTTTAAAAATCTTAATGGCGGAGCAGGAGAGATTTGAACTCTCGCGCCAGTTACCCGACCTATACCCTTAGCAGGGGCACCTCTTCAGCCTCTTGAGTACTGCTCCATAAGACTTACGTTCTCATTTTATAATAAATATGCAAGATAGTCAATCCTAATTTTTTGTCAAAAAAAGCGAATAAGTTTCTTTATTCACCTAGTGTCGCTGTTTTTATATTTTCAATATAATTATTCATAATGGTTAAGTAAGTTTCATTGTTGTTTTTTTCTTCTGTTGTTAGAGTTGTCATAGTGTTTACCGTTACTACTTTTGCATTACATTCTTTTTCTAAACTAGCAATAAGTTCTGATTTTTCTTCTGTATCCTTAATGAATATAGTTGTATAATTTTTATTTTTTAAATTATTTTTAATGTTGTTTAAATTATTGGAAGTTGTATTTTCTTTTTCTTCTAAAGAAATTACGTTAAATCCATAACTTTTTAAATATTTGAACATATTTGAAGAAGCAAGTATAGTTTCTTTATTATTGGCTTTAGCATTGTTTGCAATATTCCTTAATTCAGCATCCATAATGGATAAGGTTTCTGCAAGTTTTTTATATTTTGTTTCGATTTCTTCTTGCATATATTTGCTGTTTGTAAATTCTTTTAAGTTATCTTTTATTGTGGTTGCCATTTTTAAATAATAATTGGGAGATAGCCATAATTCTTCAATCCCATTTTCAAATTTTATTCCAACGTCAATTAAATATAAATCTTGATTGTTGTTAAGTAATTTTTTTGCTATTTCTATTTCGTTTGATAAACGATTAAAAATAAAAATATTATTTTTACTGTACTCTTTAATTCTTTTTTCTGTCAAATTATAATTAGTTACATCAGCACCATCTGGAAAGACACTTGTAATAGTTCCTTCATTGTAAATTTGTTCTGTAATATAACTAAGGGGGTAAACTGTTGTTAATATATTAAGATTATCTGTTTTTGTATCGCAAGCGGTTGTAGTAAGTAATATGCAGCCTAGTATCATTAGTATCTTTAATTTTTTCATTCTTTTTCTCCTTTTTGTGGGACAGGGTCGTAGCCAAACTCTCCATTTGGATGGCACTTTTTTAATCTTTTTAATCCCAATTTTATTCCTTTTTTTATTCCAAAGTTATCAATTGCTTCAATCATATATTCACTACAAGTAGGAGTAAATCGACATAACTTATGTGAAGCAAAAGGTATGATTTGGTAGCATCTGATTATGAAAATAAGGATATTTTTCATATTTTAGAATCACCGACTTCATTTTACTACACATTTTATTTAATGTAAAATAGGATTTTAAAAAAAAACGTGTTATAATGTTTAAGAAACTTGGGAGGATGCTTATGAAAGAAAAGTTAAAAGAATATGGAATTAATATACAAAATGAATCCCTTTTAAGAACAGCTCTTACGCATAGCTCTTATTCAAATGAGCATGATACAAAAAACTATGAACGATTGGAATTTTTAGGAGATGCTGTCTTAGAACTTGTTACTAGTGAATACTTTTTTCTAAATACAAATTATAATGAAGGAAAAATGAGTAAAGTTCGGGCAAGTTATGTGTGCGAAGAGGCTTTGTACGAATATGCAAAAGATATTTCTCTACCTAAGTATATCCTTGTTGGACATGGGCAAGAAAAAGATGTAAATAGTACTATCATTGCAGATGTATTTGAAAGTGTTCTTGCCGTTATTTATTTAGAAAATGGTCTTGCTGTTGCTAAGAAGTTTATTTTAGATTTGATTCTTCCTTATATCGAAAAAAATGTCCAATTTATGTACGATTATAAGTCACTTTTGCAAGAAATGGTGCAAACAGATAAAAAAAGTTTAGAATATGTTTTGGTTTCTGAAACAGGACCTGCCCATAAAAGAGAGTTTACGGTTGAGGTTCAAATCGATAATTTGGTTTACGGAAAAGGAATAGGTAGCAGTAAAAAGGAAGCAGAACAAAAAGCTGCCAAAGATGCTTACCAAAAAAGTTCAAAGTAGGGAATGATTTTTTATGTATTTAAAAAGTATTAAAGCAAATGGATTTAAGTCGTTTGCAGATAAAACGAATATTTTGCTTGATGATAATATTACTTGTGTTGTAGGTCCAAACGGAAGTGGGAAATCTAATATCGTAGATGCGGTTCGTTGGGTTTTAGGAGAACAATCTGTTAAATCTTTACGGGGTACAAATGCGATGAGTGATGTTATTTTTGCTGGGTCTAAATCGCGAAGTGGTGCAACACGAGCAGAAGTAGCCTTGGTGTTTGACAATAGCGATAAGTATTTAAAAAGTGATTTTTCAGAAATTGAAGTAAAGCGGGTTTTATATCGTAGTGGTGAAAGTGAATATTTTATTAATGGAGCTAGAGTTCGTTTAAAAGACATTACGGATTTGTTTTTGGATACAGGTGCTGGAAATGATTCGTTTAACATCATTAGCCAAGGGAGCATTGAATCGGTCGTGAATAGCAAACCGATTGAAAGAAGGGTTATTTTTGAAGAAGCCGCTGGTGTTTTAAAGTATAAAAAGCGGAAAGAAGAGAGTTTGAAGAAGCTAGAAAAAACAAAAGAAAATGTTGAAAAAGTCAATTTGATTATTGAAGAGTTAAAGGTGAATTTAGAGCCTTTAAAAGTCCAAAGCGAAAATGCCAAGAAATATTTGGATTTAAAAGAAGAACTGAAAAATATTGAAATTGCTACGATTACAGAAGAAATTACAGGTATTAATGAAAATTATCAAAAGTTGAAAGCAGAAATTGAGGAGCTTAACAAGGTAATAATGGAAGAAGATGCTTCTTCTAGTGATGATGCTTCTAATTTGGAAACTTTAAAATTAAAAAGTATACGTTTGGATGAAGCGATTAACGACACAAATAAAAAGTTACTCGATATGACTCGTAAGTTTGTGAATTTACAAAACGAGAAAATGATGTATACGGAGCGAAAAAAGTTTTCAGGAGATACGAAAAATGTGGAGAATAATATCGTTTCTTTAAAAGAAGAAATTTTAGAATATGATAAGTCCATTAATGTTTTGGATAACGAAATATCTAACTTAAGAGAAAATTTGAAAAAGTTAGAGCATGATTTGGCAGATGTAAATGAAGAGGTGAGTTTTTCTAAAATTAAGAGAAGTTCTTTAAATAGTAAGTTGCAAAATAATTTACGAGAGTTATTTTCTTTAAAAAGCAAAGCGGATATTTTAGAACAAAATCTTTTAAATGATACAAAAATGCCAGTAGCTGTTAAAAATGTTTTAAATAATGTACGCCTTAAAGGAATTTATAATACGATTGGAAAACTAATCCGTATTCCGGATGATTATGTGACAGCGATTGATGTCATTTTGGGTGCTAGTAGTCATTTTATTGTTGTGGAAAATGAAAATTCAGCAAAAGATGCTATTTCCTTTTTAAAAGAAAATAGGTTAGGAAGAGCTACTTTTTTCCCATTAAATGTTATAAAGGCGAGAAGTGTTTATGAGGATGCAAAAAAAATAGCGGAGCAAGAAGAGGGCTTTATTGGAATTGCTTCTGATTTAGTAGAATATGATGCTAAATTTTCTTCTGTTATCGAAAATCAGCTAGGGAATGTTTTGGTGGTAAAAGATATTGATGTGTTAAATACGTTAGGCAAAAAGTTAGATTATAAGTATAGAATTGTTAGTTTAGATGGGGAAGTCATGCATGCTGGAGGTTCTTTGACAGGTGGTATGCAAAAAAATGACAATAGTCTATTAAAAGATAAAATGAATTTGGAAACAACTAAAAAACAAATTGTTTTATTAGAAGAAGAGAAAATCAAATTAGAAAAAGAATTGGAAGACTTTGAAACTGGTTTAAATGCTCTTGCTGTAAAGGAAGAAGATTTGAATCGTAAAACGATTAATAGAAGAGAAAGTTTAAATGACAAACTAACAATTTTAGAAGCAAAAAAACAAAAGCAACAAGAAATAAGTAAGGAATTAGAAGGTTCAGAAGCTTTAAAAGATGGAAGTGTGGATGCCAAATTAATGGCTTTACTTGAAGAAGTGAATGAAGCAGAAACCCAAAAAAATATTATAGAAGCGAACTTAAATCAATTAAAAGAAGAGAAAAGTAGTCTTGTTAGTGAAATTGATGCATTAGAGAAAAAGTATCGGGAAGCCAATAGCAATTATAATCGTTTGCAAACGGATTTAAAAAATAAAGAAGTCTTAATTGGAAAAATGGATATAAGACTTGATAATTTACTTTTAACTTTGAATGAAAATTATAATTTAACTTATGAAAATGCAAAATTAACGTATGTTTTGGAAATGGAAGAGAGTGTTGCTAAAGTAAAAGTGGCCAGTTTAAAAAATGAAATTCATAAGTTGGGAGAAGTCAATGTTTTTGCTATTGAAGAATATGAAAGAGTTAGTACACGGTATGAATTTTTAAATCACCAAAAGGAAGATTTGGAAGCTGCTAGTGCTAATTTAATTAATATTATTGAAGAGATGGATACGATTATGATTGATAAGTTTAAAACGACTTTTACAGCCATAAGTGAAGAGTTTGGAAAGGTTTTCATGAAATTATTTAAAGGCGGGAATGGAAAACTTTTACTTACGGACCCAGATAATATTTTAGAGACTGGAATTGAAATTGTGGCAGAACCTCCAGGAAAGAAGTTGAATTCGATTGGGCTTTTAAGTGGAGGAGAAAAAACGTTAACCGCGATCTCTTTGTTGTTTTCGGTTTTAAATGTAAAAACGGTACCATTTTGTATTTTGGATGAAGTAGAAGCAGCACTAGATGAAGCAAATGTTGATGCGTTTGGAAAATACTTACAAGAGTATAAGAAAAATAGTCAATTTATATTGATTACCCATAAAAAACGAACTATGGAATATGCAGATACTTTGTATGGAATTACGATGCAAGAATCTGGTGTTAGTAAGATTGTTAGTGTAAAACTTGAAAATATGTAGTAAATATGTTAAGATACCTTCAATTTAAGGGAGGTATTTTTAATGTTTATAGATAAAAACTCAATAAAGAAAGATATGGTTGATTTTGTAAATGATAATAAATTAATAAGAGGAGAGTATTCATTTAATGATGCTATGACTTATGCTGCTTTAGTAGAGTCTAGAATTCAAAATAATTTTGTATTGCTTAATAATCCTACATTATGTTCAAGGTATGGCATCAACCCTGAAGACTTATATGCTGAACTAGATTCTTTAATGGAAATTCGCCAAAAAATATCTTTTTGTGGTCGAGATAATAAAAAAATGAGATAGTTTATAAATAAAAAAATTAAATTTTTACTAATTTTGTTAAAAGTAAGTTCAATTTTCTAAATTGGGCTTTTCTTTTTTCCTGTTACTTGATTGTTATAGTCATTCTTTTAATATTATTAAGCTAAATGAATGAATTCAGATGCATTTGATTGAAAAAAAGTTAAAAAAAGACGCCATCTTTTAAAACGGTGCAAAGTATGTATGCAAGTACTAATTATGTCCGGCTAAAGTTAATATACATTTTTATAAAAATAAAGTTCTTTTATATTTCTCTCATTTTATTTGCGTTTTTGTATGGATTTTTAGGGTCAATTTTATCGATAAATAAAATTCCGTTTAAATGGTCAATTTCGTGTTGGAATGCAACGGATAAATCTTCTCTTACCCGAATTGTAAATGGTTTTCCTTCTATATCGTAAGCTTCTACAGTAATTCTTGCATTTCTAGGTACAATTCCTTCTGTTTCTCTATTTATGCTTAAACATCCTTCGCCTTCTCCAACAAAGATTAATTCTTCACTCATACTGGTGATTTTAGGATTAATGATTACGTAGTTTTCAAATTTTCCTTCTTCTGTTTCATCTACCACTACAAATATTCGTTTGGCAATTCCGATTTGAATATAGGAAAGACCCATTCCAGCTCGTAAGTCATATTTCTCTCGAAATTCATCTATTTGGCTCATTTTTAAATAGTCTAGCATATCTTGGATATTTCTTTTATCTTTTTCTTGCAAGGGAAAAGTAACTTCTTCGCTCACAAGTCTCAATCTTTTGTCTTTTTCATCTAAAATTGTTAAATTTGGTAATTTCATAAAATACTCACTTTCGTGTTTATGGTATCATAAAACCCAAAAAAAAGGAAGCTAAACTTCCTAGTTGTTATAATTGTTATTGCCCCAGTTCCATCCAGCACCAATGATGATGATAAGAAGGATAAATAGGACAATCCAAATTGCTCCGCCTATACCGTAACCTGAAGTGTATCCAGCATATCCAGTATTTGCACAACAAGGAGCGGCATATCCGCCACCATAACCTGCGTTATAGTAGCCATTATTTCCGTAATAATACATATATTATACCTCCTTTATGTATCTACTATAGTTTATTAGTTTGACAAATATTTGCTACTTAAAATGCCTAAAATTTAAAATTTTTTCTTGTTGTTGTTTCTAATATTCATTTTTATGGTATGATGATTATAGATAGGGTGATACGATGAAGAAGATACTACAAAAAATAGATATACCTTTGTTTATTATGATGCTTTTGTATTCTATTTTAGGTTTAGTAATTATACTTAGTGCATCTTCTGTTTCTGCTGTTTTACGTTATCGTGTTCCTTCTTCTTATTTTTTTATTCGCCAACTTATTTTTATTGTTGCTTCGTTTTTTGTGGGTTTTCTTATTGTTTTAAGAATTCCTACTTCAAAATATAAACTGTTTGTACCTATACTTGTAGTTGGAGCTTTAGCAGCATTAATTGGCCTTTTTTTCTACGGAATGATATCAAATAATGCCTTAAGTTGGTATGAACTTGGTTTTTTTAATTTGCAACCAGCAGAATTTACGAAATCCGTTGTTATTCTTTATATGGCTGTTTTTTATCAAAATAGTGTTAAGAAGAAACGTACTCTTTATTATAATTTAATTCCTTTAGCGGTATGTGGGGTTATTTTTATATTAGTTGCCATGCAGCCAGATTTAGGAGGAGCTTTAATCATAGGTGGAATTGCCTTTTTGATTTTTATGATTGTTCCCTTAGGAAAAGAAAATCAAGTAAAACTTTTTAAAATCTTTGGGATTGGGCTTATTATTTTAGGAGTGGCATTGCTTTACAGTGGGGCCGATATTTTAAGTTCTAGACAGTTGCAACGTTTACAATTTAAAAATCCTTGTTCTCGGTATACAGAAGATACAGGATATCAAGTTTGTAATGGATTTATTGCGATTCATAATGGAGGATTGTTTGGAAGAGGTCTTGGAAATTCTACTCAAAAGTATATGTATTTGCCAGAAGCACATACGGATTTTGTTTTTCCTATTTTAGTAGAAGAGTTAGGAGCTGTTGCAGGTATTTTTGTTCTTCTTGGGTATATGTATATTTTGTATCGAATTTTAAAAATAGGGAAAGAAGCAAAAGGAAATGTACGGAATATGATTTTGTGTTATGGAACATTTGCCTTTGTTTTGCTTCATTTGTTGGTGAATCTTATGGGGGTACTTGCCCTTATTCCTTTAACTGGTGTTCCGATTCCTTTTTTAACGTATGGAGGAAGTTTTACAATTAATCTTATATTGATGCTTTTTGTGGTACAAAGAGTGGCTGTTGAAAATAAACAGATGAAGTTGCAAAGAGAAATGGCTAGGTTGTGATCTTGTTTTTCTTTTAATTTCTGTTATACTGAAATTAGGTGGTAATGCATGAAAATTTTAGTATTGAATCATCAGAGTGAAAATGAAAAATATGAGATTTATGATATGTTATTAAATCAAGAAAAAGCTATAAAATTCAGAGAGAAGTATGCTAAAAAAATTAGATTTTATAGATTTGGGTTTAATATAAATTATGATGACTGGAATTTATTTTTAGATATTAGAGAAAATTATACAAATAATTGTCTTGTTATTTTGGAAAATATACCAGTTGTTAATGAAAAGGTATTTTATGGAGATGTTAGTGCTTCTTCTTTAATGAATCGATATAGTTTATATCCGTATTATGAAAATAATGTTTTTTTAGGATTTATGGAAAAAGAAAGGGAAGAAGGAAAATTACAAAGTGAAAATTTTGTAAATTCGTTTGTTAAAAATGGATTTAAACATTATGTGTTTGCTTATATAAACGATTATGACTTGTGTCATGGTCATGCTTACTTGTTTTTGAATTCTCTTTTAGGAAGTGAATATGGCTCTATAAGGTATTCTGATAATGTTGTATATTTTCCTGATGAGCTTCTTACATATTTTTTGTTAGAAAATGGCTATATTTACGAAGCAAGTCATTATTTTGGAAAGCTTAATGAAGAAGAGATTTTAAAAAATTTTGATTTTCAGTTATCTTCCACATTTAGTCAAAAAAATATAAATGATTTAATAGACTGTGGTGTTCTTGAAGAACAATTTCAAAGAAAGTTAAGAATAGATTATCCTGTTGCTTCTTTTATAAGAAAATGTAAAGACAAATAAAATGTCTTTTTTTAATTTTAAAAAGTATATAAGTCATTAAATAGCCTTTATTTAAAGCATAGTTCAATAAAATATTATTGATTTTATTATTAATTTACTACTTTAGAAATTTAATATCTAAGAATAAATTTGAAAAAAAAGATATACATTGTTTTAAATTATAGACTAAATATGGTAAAATTTTTTTAGAATAAATGATTGGAGGTATAAATATGAGCCAAAATTTAAATTCTTTTAGAGATATAATAGCCTATATTAACTCTTTAGAAAATGAAGAACAAATTAAAGAATTTGTAATGTCTAGATTAGAAGAATTGGAAAATAATTCTAAAAAAAGAACCATAGATAAAAGCAATAATGGCCGTTTGATAGGGACAATTGCAGAAGGGTATATTAATTCAGATAGCCCTATTGTTACATCTTATATGGTTGATCCTTTTATATGAATGATGCAACACTTTATATAGAATTTATAAAATCTATTAAAGGTAAAAATTTAAATAATCCTTTACAATTTTTTCATGAATTACAAGATTTTACAATTGAAGCATTTGGTTTTAAAGGAAATCAAGCTATTAGAGTAAATGTTTACTTGCAAGAAAGATATGATTCTCCAATATCAATAGCAGATTTCTATAAAAATAATTCTGCGTTATGTTCAGAGAGAAGTGCAGCAGTACAAAATATAGCAGAGTTTTGTGGAATAAAGAGTTATTTAGTATTTGGTAAATTAAGTTCTGAAGGAAAAGAAGAAGAACATGCATTTAATATATTTCAAATGAAAGATGGTACTTTGATTTTATATGATTCAACAAACCCAGTTACACTTAATAGTGGATATGTTCCAGCATATTCAATTATTGGTAAAGAAGATATTTCTAATATAGAAACCATTTCATTCGATTTTGAGGGACTTAATAAAATTTATAATCAACCTATTCATCCAGATGAACCATTAGATAGAATTTACACTACTTGTAATTATTATTTAAAGAATGAGGGAGTCCAATTAAAATAAAAAAATTAAGTAGATAATTGTAAAAATGTTTCCTCATATAACTGACTAAATCATATTTTAATATTTAATTTTTTATAGAGTTTTTTTGATACTATGGCATTGCATAGTATTTTTTTAATATTTAAAATTAATAATACAAAATAAGTGCTGAAAATTTACTATTCTTTTACTACTTTTGAAAGCAAAAATATAAGAAATTATAACAATATATGTGAGAATCTTCCAAAATAAGAGCTATAAACACTTGTAAAATCAAGTTATAGTAGAATTTAAGAAGTTATAAGAAGTTAATAAAAAACATGAACTATTTTATTTTAAAAAGGAAATAGCAAATTTAGGTTGTACATATATAGTGGAGGTGATGAAATGGAATATGTAAAAAAATACCTAAATAATCCTTTATTTTATGGAGTCATTATTTTATTATTGCTTTTCACCAATATAGGCTCAATAGTTTATTTTTTGATGCAAGATAAAGAAAATTTTGAAGAACCTATTATTTGTGAAGAATGTCCGGTATGTGAAGAAGTGACAGTGGTAGAAGAGGAAGAAGTTATTCCCACTATAAAAGTGGATATTAAAGGGTATGTAAAGAATCCAGGAGTATACGAAATACAAGAAGGAGCCATTGTGAACGATTTGATTGGTATGGCTGGAGGGATTAAAAGTGGAGGAACAACAGACAATATTAATTTAAGCAAAAAACTTAATAACGAAGATATGATAGTTGTTTTGTCTAAAACAGAATTAAAAAAGAAAGAAATACTTACTATAAGTACGCAAAGTAGTGGTATTGTTTCTTCTAGTCAAAATCAATCTGGTACAACAAATACAAGCGTAGAAAACAAAAAGGTTTCTTTAAATACTGCTACGAAGGCAGAGTTAATGACTATTTCAGGAATTGGAGAAGCCAAAGCAGATAGCATAATAGAGTATCGTAGTAAAACGGCTTTTACAAGTATAGAAGATGTTATGAAAGTTTCAGGTATAGGAGAAGCTTTATACGAAAAAATTAAAGATTTTATTACAATCTAACGGCTTTTATGTTTTTTTGTTTTGTTTTCTTTCTCTTTATGTATTTTTGTTTACAAAGGTGATAAAGTATTATTCTTCATTTCCAGAAAACATACAAGATATTTCTGCTAGGATTATTTCGTTTTCTATTAATGGAGATAGGCTTTCTATGACTTTAAAAGAAAGAGAGGAGTTTATTGCCAATTATACGATAAAAAGTGCAGAAGAAAAAGAATATTTAGAAAATCATTTAAAGGTCGGTTTGGTACTTAAGATGACTGGAGAGAAGAGTGAAATTTTAGGACAAACCATTCCCAATACTTTTGACTATAAGAAATATTTGTATGCAAAAAGAATTTATTTTGTATTTAAAGTGAAAAGTTTGGAAATTTTAAATCATCCTATTTCTGTTTTTTCAAAATTTAAAAATATTTTTGATGAAAGAATTAGAAAGCTAGGAGATGATGCCTACTTGAGAGCTTTCGTTTTAGGAGATAAAACAAAAATGGATGGGGAAGTTTATGATTCTATTGTTCATAATGGAGTAAGTCATTTGTTTGCACTATCTGGGATGCATTTGTCTTTGGTTTATGTTTTGCTTTCTAAGTTGCTCCATAAATTTAAATATAAAAAAGTAATCATTTATCTTGTGTTATTTGGTTATTTATTTTTAACTGGATTTTCTGTTTCTTTTTTACGAGCGATTTTATTTATGATTTTACTTGATGTGAATAAAAAATTTAATTTGGGGATTAGTAGTATTAAGATTTTGTTTCTTACGGCGACTTTTCTTCTTTTATATGAACCCTTTTTTATTTTTCAAGTGGGGTTTTGGTATACTTTTGTCATTACGTTTTCTTTGTTATTTTCTCATGATTTGTTAAAAGACAAAGGAAAGATAAAACAAGTTATTTTAGTAAGTCTTATTACGTTTTTATTTGGGTTTCCGATTACTGTTTATATTAATTATGAAGTTAATTTATTGTCGATTCTTAATAATATTTTGTTGGTCCCTTTTATTAGCACAATTGTATTTCCTTTTGCTTTGCTTACTTTTTTTGTTCCTTTTTTACTGCCTATTTTTCATTTTTTTACTTTGTTTTTAGAGTGGTCTAACCATTTTTGTTTAGAATTTGCTATTCCTTTCATTGTAGGAAAAATAAATTTAGGAGAGGTTTTTCTTTATTATTTTCTGCTTATTTTTAGCATTCATTTTTCGTTTAAGAAAGGGTATTTTTTTTTACTGCTTTTTGTCTGCTTTCTTTACAATAAAAATCTTTTTGACAATCATTATTCTGTATATTTTATTGATGTTTCACAAGGGGATTCTGCTCTTTTTGTATCACCACGTAACAAAGAGGTAATTATGGTGGACACAGGTGGAAAGGTTCGTAATAAAACAGAAGATTTTCAAAAGCCAATAAAAGAATCTAGTTTGTCTAAAAATATCCTTTTGTTTTTAAAAAGCATTCGTGTAAGAAAAATCGATTTGCTTCTTCTTAGCCATGGAGATTTGGACCATTTAGGGTATGCGCTAGATATTGGAGAATCTATTAAAATTAAAAATGTGATGCTGAATCAAGATAAAGTAAATCTATATGAAAAAGAATTAGTACAGAAGTATAAAAGAATAGTAGATTACAACTCGAAAGCTTTTTCTTTTTCTACTTATTTTACAGGTATGTATGATAATGAAAATGATAATAGTATTGTAAGTAAGCTAAAAATTTATGATTATCAATTTTTAATGATGGGAGATGCATCCAAAAAAGTAGAAGAGAAATTATTATCACAAAATATATCCGCTGATTTTATAAAGCTTGGTCATCACGGCTCTAAAACAAGTTCTTCTAAGGATTTTTTAGAAAAAGTTAATCCAAAGTATGCCATTATATCCGCAGGCCGAAATAATCTTTATCATCATCCTTCTAAAGAAACGTTAAATACTTTAGAAACGTTGCATATCAAGAGTTTAAATACGCAAGAACTTGGGACCATTCAAATTAAAATAAATAAAAAAGGATATCACATTCTTTCTACTTTCACATAAAATAAAGTACACTGATTGGTGTTTTAAATAGATGAGAAGAAATTTCGTTTTCTTCTTTTTTATTGTATAATTGTTTTAATGGAGGATTTTTGTATGTATTTAATTTATGGAGATAGTTTCAGGTTAATAGAAGAAGAAATTGCAAAGATTGTAAAAAATGAGAACAATATCGTGACAATGGATTTGTTATCATGTGATTTATATGATGTTTTAACAGAAGCACAATATGTTTCTATGTTTCAAGAAAAAAAATACATTATTGTTAAGAATGCTAATTTTTTTACAGCAAATTCTAAAACTAGTGAAGAAGAGATAGAAGCTTTTATGAAGTATATGAAGGAACCAGCTTCTTTAACAACTCTTATTTTTACTACTTATGAAAAGATTGATTCTCGAAAAAAGGTGGTAAAAACTTTTTCTTCTTTGCATAAAGTAATTTCTGTTCATTTATTAAATACAAACGATTTGTTAAATAAATTAAGAGATTATGTTTTTCATAATAAATACAAAATAGATACCGATACTTTGCATTATATTGTAACGGCTTGCCAAAACAATTATGATTTGGCCTACAATGAATTGAATAAGTTGTTTTTGTATTATAACGAACCACAATTGATTCAGCTTGCAGATGTTAAGCAAATCGTATCTCGAGCACTAATGGATAATCATTTCAAATTTGTAGAAGCTGTTGTAGAAAAAGATATGAAAAGGGCATTGCGCATCTTAAATGATTTGTATACCTTAAAGGTTGACCCCATTCAACTTATTATGTTGCTTGCAAGAGAATACCGGCTTATGTACAGTGCTCTAACCTTAAGAGAATGTGGTTATCCTAAAAGTAAAATAGGAAAAGAACTCGGATTACAAGATTGGCAAATTGATAAATTGTTGCGCAATTGTTCTTTATATTATAAAGATACTTTAGCTGGATTATTAAAGCAATTGTCTATACTTGATTACAAATTGAAAAAAGGGGATATGGACCGTTTTATGGCTTTAAAAACTTTTTTATTAGAAATAGAATAGTTTGTTAAAATAACTAAAAAACTTTGAGAATTTATCTCAAAGCTTCTTTTATTTTGTCTGTATTTTTAAAGTTTAATTTTGCTATTGTTTCTAATTTTTCTATTCCGTGTTTTTTTACAATTTCTTTTCCCACTTCATCTACGATAGAATTGGCACCTTTGGGAATTTCTAAGCCAAGTTCTTTTGTTAATTCATCCATTTTCATTAAAAATATATATCTACTAATAATACTTGCTGCTGCAACACTTGCGCATTTGCTTTCCGCTTTGGTGGTAAAAGTTATATCCGTTACTTTTTCTGTGGATTCTAAAATATGTTCAAAATATTTTCTTGGATAAACAAATTGGTCTACTACAATTTTTTTATAAGGATATTTTTCTTCTTTATGGGTAATGGCATAAAGAACTTTGTTATGTAGTATGGCTTTTATTTTATTCATGTTGTATCCTTTTTTTTGGTATTCGTTGTAGGCTTTGTTATTTAGTGTAAATGTTACGTATGGAATTTCTTTGATTAGGCTAGGAGCAATTTTTAAAATTTTATCATCGGTTAGTTTTTTAGAATCTTTTACTCCTAATTCATTGATAAAATCAATTTTCTCTTTGTCTACATAAGTTGCTGTTACAACAATGGGGCCAAAATAATCACCAGTTCCTACTTCATCTGAACCAATGGTTGACATACTATAGTAATAATTTAATTCTTCTTTGTATTTTTCTTTTTCTTTTTTTGGTTCGTTAATGTCGATGTTTCGATTGTTTAATTTACGCTCCATATCTACCCATATGTTAGCATCAATATCAGCACTTACTCCTTGAAACATGGCTTTTCCACTTTCATAAAGAGTGATAATGGTATCTGCTTCCATCGCTTGAAAAATAGCATAGGGTGGTGTTTTTTCTCTTCTTACATCTTTATAGTATTCTATCATTTTTTGTTTTATATTTTCGCTGACTTTAAAAACTATAGTCAAAGCCTATCACCTCAAGAAGTATTTTATCAAAATGTTTTCTTAAAGTCTATTGATAAAAACAGAAGAAAATCTAGAAAAACTGTTAAGAAATTAGAAAAATCTTTCTTTTTGTTTTGAGTTATACTATAATTAAAATAAGTTAGGAGAATGTTTATTATGGTTAATATTGTGGATGCAGTAATTTTGTTGCTTTTATTAATGGGAACTTTGGTTGGCTTTAAAAAGGGAGTAATTAAAAGTGTTGTTTCCTTTGTAGGAACGATTATCGTTGTTGTTTTGTCTTTTACGTTAAAAAATCCTTTGTCTGTATTTTTGTATACTTATTTTCCATTTTTTAATGTAGGGATTACGGTTATTAATATTTTGATTTATGAAGCCATTGCTTTTGTTCTTGTATTTGCTATATTGTCTACTATTTTAGGGGTAGTGATTAAAATATCTGGTATTATTGAAACGTTATTAAAATTTACTATTATTTTAGGGATTCCTTCCAAGATTTTAGGAGCCATATTTGGATTTTTAGAAATGTATTTGTTTGTTTTTGTCGCTTTATTTGCACTTGTTCAATTTAATGTACAAAGTAGTTTAATCACCGATAGCAAGATGGCCGATTGGATTTTAGGAAAAACGCCGATTGTTAGCAATGTAATGGAGGACACTTATAAAGGTGTAAAAGAAATAGTGGCTTTGAATAAAAATTATAAAGATTCACAAGACAAAGAAAAATTAAATCAAGATGGTTTAGATATTTTACTTAAATATAAGGTATTAAGTGTTGAAAATGCGAATAAACTATTAGAAAAGAATAAATTAAAAATTAAGGATGCAAATGTAATTGTATCTAAGTATGAAAAGAGTGAGAATTAATGATTAAACATTTAGAACAAAATGAAAATTTAGAAAATTTAGTAAAAACAGGAGTTTGGATAGTGGACTTTTATGCTGATTGGTGTGGTCCATGTAAGATGATGGGAAGTGTTTTAGAAGGAATGCAAGATGTAAATGTTATTAAAGTAAATACGGATATGCATCAGGAGCTTGCTCAAAGTTTTGGTGTTATGAGTATACCGACTCTTGTGTTTTTTAAAGAAGGGCGAGAAGTACGAAAAGAAGTTGGTTTTAAAGATGAAAGTGAAATACGAAATATTTTAAATGCAATTTAAAAGATGGCAGCGATTGTCATCTTTTGTATTTGGCAATTATTCTTTTAGCATCTTCAAGAGGCTCATAAGAGATTGTAGGGTAAAGGTTTTTTGCTAATTCTAAGTGTTCATTTAACAGAATGATTCGTGCTCGGTATAATATGTCTTTTTCTGCTCTATTTTTTATTACTTGTGCAGAGATTAAATGGTGATAATCGTATTTTTGTTCCGTGTACTGTTTTAGCAGGTTTAAGAGTAACATTTGTTTTTTGAAGCCTAATGGTATCCAAGTGTCCGCTTCTAGTAAAACATATAAATAATTTGTTTTTATTATTTCTTCTAAGATTCTTTCATAAGAAGTATAAGTTCCTAATATCTGGCATCTTTCTTTTATTAATTCACAGATAGGGTATATGTCTACTATTTTTTCGTTGGGTATCATTTTGTTAGAAAGGGTAATACTTCCTTTGTGTCTATAATAAAAATGTAAAACTTCATTGGTCAATATACTTCTTTTTACTTTTGTTAGAATTGGGTATAAAAAGGCAGCATCTTCAAAAATAAGATTTTTTGGAAATTTTTCTTCTTCTACTATAGAACGAGCATATAATTTGTTCCATACTGCACCTTTTTCGGTCAGTAAATATTCCTTATTTTTTTCGATATCAATTTGGGTGATAGTAACAGGTGTGTCCTTTTCTTTTTTTATATTTTGTTTAAATATTGTTTTGCTTTTTGCTTCTACTAATTGAGCATTATATTTTAATGCTAGAGTTACAAAAATATTTATAGCAGTTTCTTTTAAAGAGTCATCACTATCTAAAAAGCAGATATAATCTCCATTTGCTTGTTCTAAGCCTTTGTTTCTAGATGCACCTACTCCTAGATTGCTAGGGTTATTCATAACTTTTATATTTTTATATGTTTTAGCGTATTCTTCTAAGATATTTTTAGAATTATCTCTACTTGCATCGTTGATAATGATAATTTCGATGTTTTTATAAGTCTGGTTTACAACAGAATCTAAACATCTTTTTAAATATTTTTCTGTATTGTAGACAGGTATAATAATAGATACAAGAGGCATATTAATCTTCCTTTCTTTTTATCCCTTCTTTGGCAGTATTTAGATAAGCACGAAGTAAACCTCCAGCCCCAAGTTTTATACCACCAAAGTATCTTACAACGGCGATAAGGATGTGGTTTAGGTTTTCTTTTTCTATTAAATTGTAAAGAGGAGTACCTGCAGTATTTGAAGGCTCTTTATCATCGCTTTTTCGGATGATGTTGTCTATTTTATAAGCATAGGGAATGTGTTTTGCTTTTTTATGTTCTTTTTTTAAGTTTTCTAAAATTGCATCGGCTTCTTCTTTGGTATTTATTTCGTAGCAATAAGCGATGAATTTTGATTTTTTTATTTCATAAGTATATGTATTTATTAATTTCATTTCTTAAAACACCTAGGCTATTATACCTTATTTTTTTCTAAATTTATAGTATAATATGGGTAGTTGGGAGGAGAGTCTATGTTTAAGGAAAAACTTTCTTTAGTACCTCATTTGCCAGGAAGCTATCAAATGCGAAATAGCGATGGTGTTATTATTTATGTTGGAAAAGCCAAAGATTTGCATCGAAGACTTTCTTCTTATTTTAATCGTACCCAAACAGGAAAAACAAAAAAAATGGTTTCTGAAATTGCAGATTTTACTTATATTGTAGCAGGAAGCGAATTAGAAGCTTTTGTGTTAGAACTTAATTTAATTAAAGAGTTTAATCCAAAGTACAATATTTTATTAAAAGATGATAAAAGTTATCCGTATATTGAATATATTTCGAAACCTTATCCGAAAGTGAAAGTATCTCGTTATTTGAATATAAAAAAACGTGAAAATAAAAAACTTTTTGGACCGTATCCAAATGCCTATGCTGCAAGAAGAATTGTCAATTTGTTAAATCGAATTTATCCTTTAAAAAAATGTGAAGGAGAAAAAAAAGAATTGTGTTTGTATTATCACATTCATGAGTGTTTAGGATATTGTAGTAAGGAACTAGATAAAGAAAAACTAGAAGAAATGGAAAAAGAGATTTTAAGTTTTTTAAATGGAAATGATAAAATTTTAACAAACCGTATGACTCTAAAAATGGAAGAGTATAGTGAGGCTTTAAACTTTGAAATGGCTCTTGAAATGAAAAAGGAACTGGATTACATTAAAATTATTATGGATAAACAAAAAGTGGAGTTGCACGATTTCGTAAATCGAGATATCATTGGTTTTTTCTTCGATAAAGGGTATATCAGTGTACAAATTTTTTTCCTACGTAATGGAAAAATGGTAGGGGGAAAGTCGGAAATTTTTCCTATTATTAGTGAACTATCCGATGACTTAGATTATTATATTATGAATTTTTATAGCAAGCATGAAATTCCTAAAGAAGTATTAGTTTCGGAAGAGGTAAATCATGAAATTTTGGGAGAGTTATTAAATACAAAGTTTATTGTGCCAACAAGAGGACCAAAGAAAAAGTTACTTGAAATGGCCAATATGAATGGAAAAATTAATTTAGAAAATGAACTTGAGCTGATAAAAAAAGATGAATATGTTACGGAAAGTGCCAATGAGGATTTAAAAAATTTGTTAGGCCTCTCTAATCTAAATCGTATTGATTTGTTTGATAACTCGAATTTATTTGGTAATTTTTCCGTGAGTGGAATGGTTGTGTTTAAAAACGGAAGACCTAGTAAGAAAGATTATCGAAAATTTAAAATACAAGTAGATAAAAACGATGATTATCATACGATGCAGGAAGTGATTTATAGAAGATACTACCGTATGATGCTTGAAAAAAGTGAAGTTCCCGACTTAATTATTGTGGATGGTGGAATTACCCAAATTAATGCTTGTAAAGAAATACTTAATGATTTGCATTTACATATTATGGTTTGCGGTCTTCGAAAGAATGACCATCATAGAACAAGTGATTTAGTAAGAGGAGATACTTATGAAGTATTAGAAATTGATAGAACTAGTAATTTGTTTCATTATTTAACCCGGATGCAAGACGAGGTGCATCGCTATACCATTACTTATCATAGAACCATTCGAAGTAAAGGAAGTATATCTAGTGTTTTAGATAATGTAAGTGGAATAGGTGCCAAACGAAAAAAAGAGTTAATTAAACGTTTTGGAAGTGTTCTTAAGATGAAGCAAGCGAGTATGGAAGAACTAAACGAAATTTTACCAGAAGATGTTTCTAAAAATTTATATGCATTTTTAAAAGACTTTAAATGAGTTTTATAGTATAATAGTCTTGGTGGATAAAATGATGAAGCTAGTAACACTCGATAAAGACAATAGTATTCAAGTAAAAGACCCTGTTCAATATTTTTTAGACCCCGATTTTATTTATATTCCTTTGCCAGACAAAAAAGAAAAATTAAAAAAAGAAAAGAACTGGAAAAAGGGGAGTTTATTGTACGACAATTTGTATTCACCAGTGTCTGGGAAACTTGTGAATATTACGAAATGCCTTCTTCCTAATGGAAAAAATGTAAATTGCTTGGTGCTTGCTAATGATTTTCAAGAGAAATCTGGAAAAAAGGTTGCCACAAGAAAAAAAATTAATAATTTATCGAAAGAGGAATTTTTAGAGAGTATATTTGATTCAACATTAAAAAATAGGTTTCAAAAACAAGAAGAGGTAAGTACGATTGTGATTTCTGGGATGGATGATGAACCTTACATGGCAAATGAAAGTTCTATAGGTAGAAATCACGCAAAATTTATTTTAGAAACAGTAGATGCTTTATTGCATCTTTACCCCAATAGCAAAGCTTTCATTGTTCTAAAAAATACAGATAACGAAAGTATTATTGCTTATAATAGCTTTTTAGGAACTTACAAAAATATAATATTGAAAATGGTGCCAGATTTGTATTTGATTGGCAAAGAAAAATTTTTGGTGCCTTATTTGCATATGCGAAAAAATTATGTGTATTTAAAGGGAAGTGAAGTATTTTCTTTGTATATAAATTTAAAAAAACGTATTCCTGCTTTAGAAAAGTACATTACCATTACTGGAAATGCTATCGATAAACCTCAAGTGATTCGAACAAAATATGGGGTAAAGATTTTGGATATTTTAAACCGTTTTTATAAAGAAGATTTTAGTGGTGCTTCTTTTTATGTAAATGGTGTGTTACAAGGAAGAGAACTTGCTATTCAGGATGTGCTTGTTACTTTTGATTTTGAAGGCCTTGCAATAATGAAAAAGGAAGAAAAGAAGGAAAAAACTTGTATTAAATGTGGGAAGTGTATTGCCATTTGTCCTATTCGTTCGAATCCATTAGTTGCTTATAAGACCGGCAAAAAGGTACGATGCATTGAATGTGGACTATGTTCTTATATATGTCCTTCCTATATTCCTTTACAAAATTATTTGAGTGGTGAAGAAAAGTGAGTAAATTACATAAAATTATACGATTTCCTTTAGTTTATAAATACTATTTGTTATTCTTTTTCATTTACTGTTTTGGCGTTTATAAAAATGGCTTTTTGCCTGTTTCTCAAGGTTTCTATCCTAAGAATCATATCCTTTTAGTGGCTTTTTATCCTATTATAGGATATATTCTTGGTTTTTGTTTTGATAAAATCTCTCATAACAAATGTGTTTTTAATAATCGTTTTTACGGGGTTTTGTTTTCTTTTCTTCTTCCTATTTCTACTTCCATTTATGTGTATTTAGGATTCTTATTTTCTTTTTTTCTTTTGCATACTGTTTTAGTTAGTAGAAAAGATTGGGATTTTAATGTACTTGTTTTTTTTAAACTTCTTTTGGTAGGGTGGCTTTATTATACAAAAACTTATTCCTATGCCAACCTTCTAGAAACTAGTGAAACCTTTGTCTATTCCTTTTTAGATGGTATTTTGGGATTTAATGAAAGTGGTCTTTTTACTTCTTCGGTTCTTCTTACTTTGGTATCTTTTCTAGTTCTTAGTTTTGATATGTATTATAAAAAAGAAATTCCTTTTTATAGTTATGGGGTTTATCTTCTTACTTTAGCAGGTTTTGCTATTTATAAAGGAGATATGGCCTTTTTGCTATCTCATATGTTATCCAGTACCATTTTGTTTGCTCTTGTGTTTGTAGCAACTTTGTCTTCTTTTTCTCCTTATTCGAGGAAAAGAAAAGCGATTTATGGTATTTTAATTGGTCTTCTTATCTTGCCATGCTCTTTATATTTTACTTTTTTTGAAGGAGTATATTTTGCTATATTGTTTGCTAATTTGGTAGTTCTATTTTTAAATGGGTTGCAAAGGATAATTTTGAAATAAACAATAGTTAATATTACAGATTTTATTTTTGATTTGAATATATTTTAGAAATATTTGATTTGTTTCGTTTCTTTTGTTTTTATCGTTATATTTAGGAGTTATCTATGATTTTTGGACTGAAATTTGACCATAATGGAAATAGGTTTAGGCCACGTACTTCAGTACGTAAATTCTTAAAGAATTTAGAGACAATTTATTGTCGTCTTCCGAAAAAGGATATATAATAAACAGCCAAGAAGGCGATAAAAATGAGGAAATCAAGTCATGTACAATACGATATAGAGTATCATGTGGTATGGACAACAAAATATAGATATAAAGTATTAACGGGAAAAATAGCATTAAGGGCAAGAGAATTAATACGTCAAAGTTGCAAAAGTATGAATGTAACAATAATAAAAGGTTCAGTAGGAAGAGAACATATACATTTGTTAATAAGTTGTCCGCCTTCGTTGGCTGTTTCGAAAATACTACAACAGTTGAAAGGCAAAACATCAAGAGTGTTATTACAAGAATATAAAGAATTAAAGAAAAGGTATTGGGGTCAACATTTGTGGGCAAGTGGATATTTTTGTAGAAGTGTAGGAACAGTAACGAAAGAAATAATAAAAGAATATATAGAGAATCAAGAAGATGAATACGAAGAAAACTTTAAAATATTAGGTTGAGTTTACTCTTAACAATGTACTTCTAGTACTTTAAAAAGCCATGTACTTTAGTGCATGGTAGTTTACAATTCAATGGTTTTAATGTAGAATAGCAACCAATATTTGAAAGGAGAATTATATTATGATTGTAAGAACAATTCAAGAAGATATATTTAAATCAGATGTAAAACATATAGCATTTGCGGTTAATGTAGAAGGTTTTAATGATTCAGGTTTTGCTGGACAAGTTTCAAGTCAATATTGGAAGGAACTAGCAGATATTCCGGAGTTAAAAATTGGTACAGTCATATCAAAAACTGTAGGTGATAAAATATTCCATGCTTTAGTTTGTCATTCTTTACATCAAGGATGGGGTGAAAATCAAGAAGAAATTATTAAACATTGTTTCGATTTAATTCCATCAAATGATGAACCAGTAGCCACAATTGCAATAGGTACTGGGTTGGTAGGAAAAATGAGTGGTGCTGATTTTGGCAAAATTGTTTGTGGTATGCATGATTCTAAACAACAAATTATTTTGCATGCTGGATGTACCTTAGAAGAAGTTATTCAAATATATAATAAAGAAAAGGAAAAACAAAGTTTAACAAACGAAAAAAATTTAGCATTAAAATTGTCCAGAACAATAAAAGGTTTATTAAAAAAATAATATCGTATGAGTTTTAAACACAATCGCAATACTGCGATTTTTGTTTGTAAGAATTTAGAATGGAAGGTATAAGGAATTATTAATAAATATACACAAGCAAAGTTTAAAAAATAAGCTGTTTTTAAAATAAAAATAGTTTTCAAACACTTGCTTTACATCTCGTTTTTTCTTAAAAAATGGACAAAATTTTAAAAATTATGCAAAAAATTAGCAAAATTTACATTTTTTTGCGTGAAAAAAAAGGAAATCTGTCTAGTAGGTGTAATATATATTAGTAGGAGGTTATTTTTATGACCTTTATTTCACAGAATGAAATTAATGAGATTCGAAGTAGTGCTTCGATTGTAGATATTATCTCTTCTTATATTCCTTTATCACAGAGAGGAAAAAATTATTTTGGGGTATGTCCTTTTCATGAAGACCATTCTCCTTCTATGAGTGTATCGGATGAAAAGCAGATTTATAAGTGTTTTTCTTGTGGAGCGACTGGCAATGTATTTACGTTTGTGGAAAATTATTTGAATGTGGGTTTTGCAGAAGCGGTGGAAATTGTAGCCCAAAAGATAGGAATTTCTATTCATATAGATACTTCTCACAAAAAAGAAAGTAAGTTTCAAAAAGAATATGAAACCATGGATTTAGCACTTAAATTTTATCAAAATAATTTAAATACGTACCGAGGAGAAAAAGCACTTGCTTATTTAAAAGAGCGAAATCTTACTTTAGATACAGTAGAAGATTTTTCGATTGGCCTTTCTTTGGACAAAGATATGCTTTATACATTTCTTTCTAAAAAAGGCTGTGAAGATAAAATGCTTCAAGATTTAGGACTTATTCAGCTAAGTGATACAGGAGCTTATGATGTTTTTCAAAATCGAATCATGTTTCCTATTCATGATTTAGAAGGCAGAGTGGTTGGATTTACCGCGCGTTGTTACCTTACGGATGTTACTCCTAAGTATTTAAATACAAGAGAAACGTACCTTTTTAAAAAAGGGAATATTTTGTTTAATTACCATCGAGCTAAAGAAGCGATACGTTTTTCTAAAGAAGTTATCGTAGTAGAAGGAAATATGGATGCGATACGACTTTATTCGGTGGGAATTAAAAATGTTGTAGCTTTAATGGGGACAAACCTTACCAAAGACCAGATAGAGGCTTTAAAAAAATTACGTGCTAAAATTATTTTGATGCTGGATAATGATAGTGCGGGTGAAACCGCTACGTATATGGTTGGGAGTACATTAGAAGAAAATCATTTGCCTTTTGAGGTAGTAAGGCTTAGTGATGCAAAAGACCCAGATTCTTATATAATTGAATTTGGTGTGGATGCGATTTTAGAAAATATTAAAAATGCGATTTCTTTTACGGATTTCAAATTAAAATATTTAAAAAAAGACAAAAATTTAAACGATGCAAATGACCTAACAGAATATATTAAAGCTGTTATTGATAGTTTAAAAAATACAGAAGATGCGATTTTAAAAGAAGTGACTTTACAAAAATTAAGTAGTGATTATAATATTTCTTATGCAGTTTTGAAAGAACAATTAGGAAGTAGTGAAGAAAAACAGAAAAAACAAGTGATTAAAGAAGAAAAAATAGAGAAAAATAAGAAAAAGAGTAGTTATGATAAAATATGTGAAGAAATTTTATTTTATATGATGCATTCTCCGGGATTTATTAAGTTGTACCAAACCCAACTTGGCATATTTCCAACGAAAGAGCATCGGCTTATTGCCAATGAAATTCTTTATTATTATGAAATGAATAAAACAATTTGTTTAGCTGATTTTATTACGTATGCACAAGGGACAGAATTAAAATCGCAAATCATGGCTATTTTGGAAAATGTAAATGAAAAAGTGCTTATGGAAGAAGATATGTTAGAACTTTTAGAGAGACTTAAGAAAAAAATAAAAAAACAAGAGATTGAACGATTAAAAAAGGAATTAAGCCAAGAGTTTGATGAAGCCAAAAAAACAATTCTAGCAGAGAAAATTTTAGAAATTAAAGGAAGTGTAGCAGATGAAAATTATTAAAACATTTGAAGAAAGAAAAGAAGAATTATTAAAATTAGGGAAAGAAAAAGGAGTTATTACTTTTGAACAGTTAGCAGAAAGTTTAAAAGGATTGGATGTCGATAATGATTCATTAGATGAACTTTATAATTTGTTTGTGGAAAATAACATTGAGATTGTATCGGATGAGGAAGGAAGTAGTGAAGGAGCTAAGACACTCGAAAAAGATGAACCTCTTATTTTAGATGATGCGGAAATTACCAAAGATATTAATATTAATGACCCTGTCCGTATGTATTTAAAAGAAATTGGAAAGATTAGTTTGCTTTCTCCTGAACAAGAACTTGATTTATCGAAAAAAGCAGCTGTAGGAGATGAGATGGCTAAAAATATTTTAGCAGAATCCAATCTTCGTTTGGTTGTTAGTATAGCAAAACGTTATGTGGGACGAGGACTTTTGTTTTTGGATTTAATTCAAGAAGGAAACATAGGTCTTATGAAAGCCGTTGATAAATTCGACTATGACAAAGGATTTAAGTTTTCTACTTATGCAACCTGGTGGATAAGGCAAGCGATTACAAGGGCTTTAGCAGACCAAGCAAGAACGATACGTGTTCCGGTTCATATGGTAGAAACGATTAATAAAATGGCGCGTATTCAAAGACAGTTAACTCTTGAATTAAATCGTGAACCAAGTGAAGAAGAAGTAGCTAAGAAAATGGGAATTTCTGTTGAAAAGGTAAGAGAAGTAATTAAAATCAGCCAAGACCCAGTATCTTTAGAAACTCCAATTGGAGAAGAAGATGATTCTCATTTAGGTGATTTCGTTAAAGATGTAAATGCAATGACTCCAGAAGAATATGCTACGAATGAAATTTTAAAAGAAGAGATAAAAGCGGTTTTAGAAACATTGCAAGAACGTGAGCAAGAAGTATTAGAGCTTCGCTTTGGTTTGGTAGATGGCACAAGCCATACTCTAGAAGAAGTTGGAAAGAAATTTAATGTTACTAGAGAAAGAATTAGACAAATTGAGGCAAAAGCGCTTCGAAAATTAAGACATCCTTCTCGGGCTAAGAAATTAAAGGACTTTTTATCTGATTAATGTTAAGCTTACGAATAGAGACAATTGCTTCTTTTGTATCTAAAGAAAACAAAGTAGTAGATGTTGGGTGTGACCATGCATATTTAGCTATTCATTTGGTAAAAAAGGAGCTATGTGAAAGTGTAATTGCTACGGATGTTAATTTAAATGCTTTAGAAAACGCCAAGAAGAATATTAAAGAAGCCGGTTTGCAAAAAAAAATACCTACTTTTTTATCAAATGGTATTGCAGGTATTCTGGATAAAGAATTCGATACTCTTGTCATTTCAGGGATGGGAACTGCGACTATTTTAAAAATTATGCAAGAAGTAAATTCTTCAAAAGTTAAAAAGCTTATTATTCAGTCGAATAATGATTTGTATTTGTTAAGAACATCTTTAGAAAAATGTGGTTACTTTTTAGAAGAAGAAAAAGTCGTTTATGAAAAAAGACATTATTATGTTATAGGACATTACAATTTATCTGCTAAACCTCTTTCATTAAGAGAAAAATTGTTTGGAAAGTATGACGCTAAAAATAAAGAATATTACCAATTTTTAAATGAGCAATTGCATATCATCTATAAAAAGATTAGAAATAAAAGCAAATGGAAAAAAATAAAATTGTATTTTAAAATACAATTGTTAAAAAAATATTTATAAAAAGAAAGTAGGAGAGAGAGTACTCTCTTTTTTTATGGTGTTTTGCTGACTTTTAGAAGCAGAATTATTTGGAGTATTTAATTTTTGACTATTGTTTATGGTATTTGGTGTATTTGTTGTTTTTTTCATTTCTTTGACAACACTAAAAAGGCTTCTTGCATTATGAATCATTGGTTTTGCTTTTTGGTAAAGTGGGATGACTTGGTTCGCAATTTGTAATGTTTTTGAGATACCACCAATAATTTTTGTTAAACTTAAGCCTTTTGATGTTAAGCCAATAGTGTTGTACATAGTATCACCTTACTTTATTTTATGTGTTAATTGTCATAAGTTTCGTACTTTTTTAAACAAAAAAATTTATTTTATGATATAATTTTGTTAACTATAGAATAATAAGGAGGAAGATTACGATGGTTTCTGAAAATTCTAATTTACAAAATGAACATAAAAGCATTTTATTACTTCCGTTTTATATTATGTTAAACATTATCCTGTTTACATTTAAAGGAATTAAGTTTCTTTGTTTTGATGTTTTTTTACTATTATTTAATATGGCCAGTGGAAGGGTAGATAAAGCCTATAAAAATACAAAACATATGCTTGAAAAAGAAGAGATGCAGGAAGATGAGGTTTCTCAATCTTTGAAGCAACCTTCTAAATTTCAAGAAAAATATAATGAACTTTGGTATGTAAAAAAGCAAAATGCAAAATTAGAAGAAATGCGTAAAGCTTTATTAGTGGATTTACAAAACGAAGGAAGTGTACGAAGCCAAGTTCCACGAGTTTACCAATACAAAGCACGAAATAAAGCTGGAAAGTTAGAAACTGGAACAATTAATGGATATTCAAAGTTAGACGTTAATACATTTTTATTACAAGAAAATTATATTGTTTATGATATTAAAACAAGTAAAACTATTGATTTTTTGTACGGGGAAAATAGCATTTTTTCTGTTAAAATGTCTAATAAGGATTTGCTTTTTTGGCTAACACAATTGTCTACTTATATTAAAAGTGGTATTCCTCTTACAGATGCTGTAAAGATTTTGAACAAGCAAATGCAAAAGAAAAAAAAGTATCGTAAAGCCTTTCAATCCATTGTTTACGAACTTACAATGGGACAACCTTTTTCCAAAGCGTTGGAAAAGCAAGGTATGATGTTTCCAGCCCTTTTAATTAATATGATAAGAGCAGCAGAAGCAACCGGGGAGTTAGAAGAAACACTAACCGATATGTCTGTTTATTATGAAGAGTTGGAAAAGACTAGGAAACAAATGATTAGTGCTATTACGTATCCAACTGTTATTATGGTTTTTGCCATTGCTGTTATTACATTTATTATGCTTTTCGTAATTCCAGAGTTTGTAAAAATCTACAAAGATACGGATGCACAAATTACGGGGCTTACTTTGTTTATTGTTAATTTTAGTGAATTTTTGAAAAGCAATATATTGTTTATTACTTTAGCCGTTGTTCTTATTATTGCAGTTATATATTTTTGTTATAAAAAAATTAAAGCTTTCCGTAAGAAAATGCAAGAAATTTTTATGCATATGCCTCTTATTGGAAATATTATGATTTATAATGAACTTACTATATTTACAAAAACTTTTTCTTCTTTGCTTGCTAATAATGTATTTATTACAGATAGTATGGCGATATTAAGTCGAATTACAAATAATGAGATTTATAAAGAAATTATGAACAATACAATAAATTACATTGTCAAGGGTGATAAAATATCTGTAGCATTCAAAGACCATTGGGCAGTTCCCGATGTTGCTTATTATATGATAGTTACAGGGGAATCTACGGGACAACTTGCAGACATGATGAAAAAGGTAAGCGATTATTATGCCGAGATGCATAGAAGTTTGGTTAATAATTTAAAGGCTTTTGTAGAACCTATTTTAATTGCAGTACTTGCTTTAGTGGTTGGAATTATTATTTTAGCTGTTATTATTCCAATGTTTGGTTTAATGAGTTCTTTAGAATCGATGTGATGGTTTTGTTTTATTCAATTATGCTATTTATTATGGGGTGTGTTTTTGGTTCTTTTTTTTATGTAGTGGGAACTCGGTTGCCTGAGGAAAAATCTCTTATAAAACCGGGAAGTCATTGTATATTTTGCAATCATAAACTTGCCTTTTTTGAACTTATTCCTATTTTTTCATACTTATTTTTGCGAGGAAGATGCCGCTATTGTCATGAAAAATTATCTAAAGAATACATTTTGTATGAATTGTTAACAGGTATTTTGTTTTTGCTTAGTTTTGCAAAGTTTGGATTTACTTATGAGTTTTTTGTGGCTTTAATTGTTTCTTCCTTAGTAGTTCTTATTTTTATTACGGATTTTAGATATATGATTATTTTGGATTCTCCGCTTGTAGTTTCTAGTCTTTTTCTTTTTATTTTAAAAGTTGTTTATTTCTCTTGGAAAACGGCTTTTATGGGAATAGTCTCAGGTTTTCTTACTTTTTTAGTTATGCTTTTTGTTGGAAAAATAGGGGATATAGTGTTTAAAAAAGAATCTTTAGGAGGAGGAGATATTAAATTTTCTTTTGTGATTGGAATGATTTTAGGTTTTAAATACGCTATGGTAGCTCTTGTATTTTCCACATTTTTAGCTCTTCCATATGCAGTTGGTTCTTTGTTGCTAAAAAAGGATAATGAAGTGCCTTTTGGTCCCTTTTTAGTGGGAAGTGTATTTATTGTCTTTTTCTTTTTAGAAAAGTTTCAATATATCTTTTATTTGTTTTATCATTAAGAAGTCAAAAAAATATCTAGAATAAAAACCTAGATATTTTTTTATAATACTTCAATGTTGTTTTGAGTAGCATTTAAGTTACTCTTAGAAATTGATTGCGTATCAGAAACAGAACTCTCTATAGGAGCAGATGCTATATTTTGATTAGGCATTGTTTTTCCAATAAGAGCATTTTTTATAGCAATATCTTCTGCACCTAAATCATCATCTATATCAATAACTCGTAGAATCTCCTCGAAACTTGTTGCTCCTTCGATCACTTTCATTAATCCATCTTCTAATAAAGTTGTAGTAGCATCTTTAACATAAACCAGTTTTCTTAAATCTTCTTTTCTGGTGTTATTGGTTATCGCATCACGAATGTTTTGGTCAATTATTAATACCTCATGGATGGCAATACGTCCTCTATATCCTTTGTAACACTCGTTACAACCAACAGGAGTGTATATGTTATCAATGTCCATTCCTAAAACTTGTTTAAATACATTTTTTTCATAAGAGGTTGCAGGTCTTGAAGTACGACATTTTGGACAAAGTTTTTTTACTAATCTTTGGCTGATTATTCCTGTTAGGGCCGAACCTAAAAGGTATCTTTCTACTTCCATATCTAAAAGTCTTTCTATAGTATTTAAAGAATTGTTGGTGTGGATAGTTGACAAAACTAAGTGCCCTGTAATGGATGCTCGTACTGCTATACGAGCGGTCTCATCATCCCGAATTTCACCAATCATAATAACATCAGGGTCTTGTCTTAAAATACTTCTTAAGGCATTTGCAAACGTAAGCCCTATTTCACTCATGGTTTGGACTTGGTTAATACCAGAAAGTTTCATTTCGACAGGGTCTTCTACAGTGATTATATTTCTTTCTGTTGTGTTTAGTATTTGCAACATAGAATATACAGTGGTTGATTTACCAGTTCCTGTTGCACCTGTAATTAAAATAATTCCATTTGGTTCTTGAATTAATTTTTGTACTTTTGCTAGATTTTTACTAGAAAATCCTAAATTTTCTAATCCGTTAGAACTCATGGTATAATCTAAAATACGAATAACGACTTTTTCTCCATATACTATAGGAAGAGTAGAGACACGTAGGTCTAAACTATCGTTCTTTATTAAGTTTTTAATAGCGCCATCTTGGGGAAGACGTGATTCTGTAATGTTCATTCCAGAGATAATTTTTATTCTTGTAATTAAGGGATTTTTGATAGATTCTGGAACTGTTGCATAGTCGATTAATTCACCATCGACCCGGATTCTAACCTTTAATACTGTTGGCGTTGGGTCAAAATGGATATCACTTGCGTTTTTGCTTGCAGCATCCGTAATCATTTCATTTACTATATCCACAACTGGCAACTTTTTATAGTCAAATTCTTTAAACATTTTATCATTTCCAATCTTTTTTATTCTTTTGTTTTCTTTATCTTGCAGAAATCATATAGCCGACAAGGGTAGCTAATACGCTTCCTACCATTAAAATTAGCATAATCCATACTAATATTTTTCTAGTTCTCTTTTTCATGTATTCACCTCTACTATTTATAAATTTATCATATTTTTAAGTTTTAGTAAATAAGATTTAGCAAGGTGATTCTCATGAAAGCAATGCGGACAAGCTTTAAAAAACACAAACTCTTTTTCTTGTTTCTATTTATTATCTTTTTATTTGGAATTTTAACGGGAGTTATGTTTTATTTTAAACAAGATATTTCTATACGAAACGCTATTCTTTCTTCATTGGATACGTTATTTCAAAATAATGTATTTGCTTTTAAAAACGTTTTATACCATGTAGGTTTGTTGTTGTTTGTTAGTGTCTTATTTTTTATTTTCTTAGGTATTCCTATTTTGGTTATCTATATTTTTGTAGAGGGAATATCCATTGGATTTCTTTTTCCTATTTTTCTTTCTTTGTATAAAATAAATTTTCTTTTGTATGCTGTTCTTTATTTTGTCCTTATCAAATTTATTTATCTTTTGTTGTTGTTTTGTTTGTTTGTAAAAGGAATTAAATTTATAAAGGTATATATACAAAGTTTAAAAAATAAGAATTATCAGTTTATTGGAGAATTTAAATATATTTTATTTTTTGTTTTCTGTGTTTTTCTAAATGATTTATTGGTGTATTTTGTTAGTAATAAAATTCTTATCTTTCTTTTAGGATGAATAATTGCTATAATACTTTTAGATTTTAGGTGATAGTATGGCAAAAGTGATTGTTGGTATGTCTGGGGGAGTGGATTCTGCTGTAGCAGCGTATTTGCTTTTACAAGAGGGATATGAAGTCGAAGGCATGTTTATGCGCAATTGGGATAGTACTTTAAATAATGATATTAGTGGGAATCCTAATTTAAATCATGCTATTTGTCCGCAAGAAGAAGATTATAATGATGCTTTGGAAGCTTGTAAGATACTAGGCATTCCTTTGCATCGAATTGATTTTATTAAGGAATATTGGGATTATGTTTTTAAATATTTTTTGGATGAATTGGAAAAAGGAAGAACACCCAATCCAGATTTGCTATGTAATAAATATATTAAGTTTGATTTGTTTAAAAAGGAAGCAATTCGTTTAGGAGCTGATTTTGTTGCTACAGGACACTATGCACAAACGAGGGATGGACGATTATTTCGTGGGGTAGATAAAAATAAGGACCAAAGTTATTTTTTAGCGATGGTAAGTCGTGAGCAACTTCAAAATGTTTTATTTCCGGTGGGAGGTTTAGAAAAAACAGAGGTGCGAGAAATTGCTTTAAAAATTGGTCTTAATGTAGCAACAAAAAAAGATTCCACGGGTATTTGTTTTATCGGCGAACGAAATTACCAAGAATTTATTAAAAATTATTTAAAACCAAATCCTGGTGCTATCTTGAATGTAGAAACTTTGGAAAAAATTGGTACCCATACAGGTCTTATGAATTATACGATCGGGCAAAGAAGAAATGTAGGGATTAGCGGAGATTTAGAACGACATTATGTTTGTGGGAAAGATGTTGCCCAAAATATTTTGTATGTAGCATTTGGGGATAGTGAATATTTGTATAGCGATGCATGCATGATAGAAGATGTTCATTTTATTAGTGAGGAAAGACCAAAGACATGTACTGCTAAGTTTCGTTATCGGGGAGAGGATTATCCTGTTTCTTTAGAGTATTTAGATGCATCTCATATAAAAGTATCTTATCCTGAAAAGGTTAAAGCGGTTACGCCTGGACAAGCCTGTGTTTTGTATCAAGGGGAAGAATGCTTAGGTTCAGGTATAATCCATACTATTTATAAAAATGGTGAAAAACTCTTTTATTTATAAGTTTACATTTATTTACACTTGACAAAAAAGTGTTAAATGATATAATTTAAATGTAAAATCAAGGAGGGTATTTCGACATGAATCGATTAAATGAACTTTTACAAGAATTAGGAATTTCTAAGGTGAGGCTTGCTAAATATTTGGGGGTTTCTCGCCAAATGGTATATAATTACTTAGAATTGGATGATATTAATAAATGGCCAAAGGAAAAGAAAATTTTATTATTTAAACTATTAGATATTGAAGATGGGGAAGATGGAACTATTAATGCTATTAAGGTGACTACTGATTATTTAATGGCTGTAGAATCTAGACTTAACCAAGGAGTAAAATCAACTAGCGATATGGACAGTTATTTTGATTTTAAAGGGTTAAGTAAAGAAGAACAAACTTTGCTTTCTGATATTACTTATTTAATGAAAGAAAAATTGCTAGATGAAGGCAAAAGAGATGAAAATTTTTATGCCATTAGCTATTTGTACCATATGTTGCAATCTTTAGATAATGTTCCTGAAATTAAATATATTTTTGGTTATATGTCAAAAACAACAGGATTTACAAATCCGGATGAATTTAAGTTTAATGAAGACAAACAATTTATTTTTGAAGGTATTTTGTATTCGGCTTTAACCTTATATAATAATGGGGGAGCGAGTAGAAGTAAGCTAGCGGAAAGCCATAAACGTTTTGTTCAAGAAATTGAGCAAAAAAATGAGGAAAAATTAAGTCGTACGCAACAATTAAATACCATTAAAGTACAAGCTTTAAAAGAACTTGGCTATACAGAGATTAATGAATCTAATGCCCAAGAAGTGATTGAAAAAATAGCAGAGATTGAATCAAGAAAGGTATAAAAAGGATATACCTTTTTGTTTATTTCGCATGAAGAAATTTAAGAAAATATATGTAGAAATTACAAATGTATGCAATTTGAAATGTGATTTTTGTCCAAGGAGCACTCGAAAAGCGGCTTTTATGTCTTTAGAGGATTTCTCTCTTATTTTAGAAAAAATAAAAGATTATACAGATTATATTTATTTGCATGTTATGGGAGAGCCTTTTTTGCATCCGGATATAAATCGTTTTATTAGACTTGCTAACGAGTACAAAATAAATGTGAATATTACTACAAATGGTTTTTTACTTGAAAAATTAGAAAACAATTTAAAAATAAGGCAGTTAAATATTTCTCTTCATTCTTTTCAATCCATGTATGGTGTAACTCTTGATAACTATTTGAACACTATTTTCTGCAAAGCTTTTGAACTAGCAAAAGAGGGGACATATGTAAATTATCGTTTATGGGTTAAAAATGATACGACAAAAGAAATTCTAAATCGATTAATGGAAAAATACCATGTTGTAATCACAGATACTGATAAAACAAAAACTTTGTCTAAAAATATCTTTTTTTCTCGAGAAGAGGAGTTTGTATGGCCGATTAATAGGCTAGAGGAGGGGAGTAACTACTCTACTCTAACTTGTAGGGCATTAAAGGACCATATTGCTATTTTAGTAGATGGTACGATTGTTCCTTGTTGTTTAGATAATGATGCTTCTATAAAATTGGGTAATATTTTTACGGATAGTTTAGATACTATTATGCATAATAGTTTTTATGTTTCCTTGTTACAAGGATTTAATGAAAATCATAAAATACATTCTCTTTGTCAGAAATGTGATTTTTATAGTCATAAATTATAGTTTGACTCCCCTATTTTTTAATTTTTAAGAGAGTAGTAGGGATAATATATTATCTTGTATTGGTGGTGATGAATAGTATTTTAAGTAAAAAATTTTTTGATACATTGTAGGATAAAAATAAATTAATTAAATGCATAGAAATTATATTTAAATGATTAGAAGAAAAAAAGTTATAGAAATTAAAGCAATCTGCGAATATTTATATATAATAATATGAATAAAAAATTATAGATTTACTTATTTTTTAAGCTTAAAAACATATAAATATCATTTCAGATAATATTCCTTTTGAAAACTAAAAAATAGGGCTTAGTTCCCTTAATTAAGCCATAGATTGGCTTATAATGATACTAAAAAGTATACAATAAGCAATAAAATTATTGCTTTAATGAAACCTTTTATTTCTTTGGTTATCATTTTAAACATTATTACACCTCCGTTTCCTACCAAAACTATTAGTCTGTAATAATATTCTCTATGGCTTAACTAAAGAAACTATGTAAGAAGACTATTTGTCTTCTTTTTCTTTTTCTAAAATTATTTTTATGTTGTGAATTTTACACATTTCTATGAAGTCATTTAAAAACATACGATTTCTACCGTTTTCAATATTATTTATACTGTCTCTACTTCTATTTAGAGTTTTTCCAAATTCTGTTTGATTTAATTGAGTCCATTCTCTAATTATTTTTATTAGTAGAGTAGGTTCGTAATCGTTTGCTATTAATTTCATAGTTTCCACCGATTTATATATTATCATTAATAAAATTTAAAAACTTAAATTTGAGTATTGACTATACTCAAATTCTATGATAACATTTAATTATCAAATGAGTATTAATAATACTCAAAAGAGAAAGAGGTAGGAAAATATGACTTTTAATGAGAAAGTTAAAACAATGAAAAAAACTTTAGCCAAAAATGAAAGGGTAGAATATCCATTCATGACACTAACTTTAGAAGAGTGCTACAAAGCCTATGAAAAAGGTGTAAGCATTCACAAAGAACCAATAAAAATAAAAGGACTATATAGCAATTGGCTTGTTGATTGCATAGTTGCTGAAAGTGAGGTGTAAGAAATGAATATGTCCATAATGATTTTAACTTGTACAAAGTGTTGCCCTAAAGGGAAAGAACCTTATACAAGACTTGATTATATTTGCACCGACGACAAGAAAATGGTATCTAGTGAAAAATGCAAAGGAAGAATAGTTGCTCCTATGTTTATCGCTGGTGTAAAAGCTTTCGATAGTATCCCTGCAAGTATTATCGGAAGTGAGGTTATCGCCGTTTTAGAGACAAAAGATAACCCAAGGAATCCTATGAAACCATATGTTCAAATCACTATGCTAAAGACTAAAAATGGCGATATTAATCTACTATAGTCATAATCACAAGTGTTTTAGAACAAAATGGGGTCGTGCATGGGAAAGTGATATAGGCCATGTAAATGGTTTTAACGAGGAACTCTATGGACTGATTAATTTCTACCCCCAAAAACAGAAAACAAAAACCAAAATAATAGAGTTCCTTAAAAGAGTTATATACCGACTGGAAACACCGCGTGAAGTAAGGAAACAAAAGGTCGTATATATAGAAAAAATACGTTATCCTTGGTGGAAACGTTAGAAAGGAATGATTGCTCATGTTACTTGCTGAAGTTGCCGGAACTGGTATGGCTGGAATTACAAGTCAATTAACGACTGGTGTAACTGCTGCTGCTTTATTTGGTACTGTTAGTGAAATTTTTCCATTTGTCATTGTAATGATTGGTTTCTCTTTCGGATATAAGGTATTACGTAAGGTAGTAAAAGCCGCTAGCAAAGGAAAAACTAACATCTAAGAGGTTTTATTTACCTCTTTTAATTTTAAAAAAATAGAAAGGAGAACAGAGTATGTTCGAAATAAGTTTAACGTTATTAGAGCAATTATGTGGACTTATTATTCCGTTAATTGTTTTATATATTTTATTTGATTTAATTGGTGCATTACTCTTTGACAAAAGATAATGATATACGTACCAGAAAAAGAGAACTATAAATGCTATGTTGTACAAAGTGAGGAAGTGATAAGAGCCTATGAAAATATACCCAGTTATAATACTAATATTAATTTTCGAGACTATTACATTCGTAGCGACTACATATATCGCGAGGGAACGCAACAATTTGGAACCTATACCACGTTGCCAGTTTGTCTTCCTATGGATATTCTTACAAGTGATTATTATTATAGGTTGGATTTCGACAAATCATTAGTTATTTTCTTTATTTTTGCAATTATATGTATTTATATTCCACTAAAAATATTCTCAAAATTATTTAAGAGAGGTAGATTATGAAAAAGATATTTTTTATTTTAGGTTTATTCCTATTATTAATCCCATTTAAAGTAACTGCTGCGACTACAATATGGGACGACTCCTATTATGTTACTGCACAAGGAAATGGAACTTCCACTTCGTTTAACGGTGGAAACGGAACATTTTCAAATCAATCTATGTGGGCGAATCGTTATTATGTGGCTTCAAGAAAAAATGGAGTTTCTATTCCTAATGCTAATTTAGCAATTGTAACCTTTACTATTGAAAGTACCGGAACAGATTTTTCAATATCTTCTGCTACATTATCTGCTACTTCGGATACTAATTGTTATTTCTCAGTTAATAGTTTTGTAGAAAATAATGATTCACCGTCTCGTTATGTTAAGTCTGTTTCTGCTTATTGCCCTTACGAGTATGGCTCATTTACTAGAAATCTTGACCAATGGTTCTTTTATATTTTAACAACAGAACATCACCCATATAGTTTTAAACTAGATAGTTTTGTCTACATAAATGACGACTCTTTAATCTCTAATCTATTAAAAGAACAAAAAGACTGGTTAATTGAGAATAATAATACGTTGTTAGAAATAAATAAAACTTTAAAAAATATGGGTTTTGATACTTC
>CARMXJ010000013.1 GCA_949025205.1 uncultured Bacilli bacterium
TGGAATCTATGATATGAGTGGAGGATCATGGGAATATGTAATGGGAGTTATGTTAAATCAAACAAATACAACTCCAATAATTGGAGATTCTGGATTTACGACATTCCCAAATGCCAAGTATTATGATGCTTATCCATATGACTTATATAGGACTACGTTTTCTCGAGGACTATTAGGAGATGCGACAAAAGAGATAGGCCCATTTAGAAGGATAACATATGGAGATCAATCGAGAATGGTGGGGGCGTGGTACGGAGATGAAGCGTGGTTTATTGTTCTAGGAGCATCATGGTTTAAGCGTGGAGGCTGTGTTAATATCGGGTTAGGTACGGGCGTCTTTGCTTATGGCAGCTGGACCAATTCCGAGGGCGCCGCGGTTAAAAATAATGGCTTTCGGATCATACTTGCAGTATGAAAACAATAAAAGAAATACGAAAAAAGTAGAGGTTATTCGCAAAAAGAGTTAGCAAAATCACTTGGTATAGCGGATTTTACTCTTGAAATGTTTTTAAAAATAATACAAGTATGCCATTATGAAATAAAAATAATTAGAAAATAAAAAAGAATTTACTTTAGTTGCTCAACAATTTCTGTAAATTCTTTTTCTATTTCTTTTAAATATTCTTCGGTTTTTGCTTCAAAACGTAATGTTAAATTAGGTCCAGTATTACTAGCACGTACGAGAGCCCAACCATCTTCAAACGTTACGCGAACTCCATCGATATCGTTATAATTATATCCTTTATTTTTTACATATTCTAAAACTTTTTCGACGATTTCAAATTTTTTATCGTTAGTGGTTGGTACCTTTATTTCAGGAGTAGAATAATATTTCGAAATATCACTTAATATCTCACTTAATTTTTTGTCTGTTTTCGATAAAATCTCCATTAAACGAAGACCAGCATAAATACCGCTTCCTAAAGCATAATCACGGTCATTAAAGAAAACGTGTCCAGAAAACTCTCCACCAAATGCCAAGTTCATTTCTTTGGTTTTGGCTTCTGTATAACTCGTTCCAGTGCGATAGCAATAAGGAGTACCACCAAGTTTCTCAATTTCATCTTCTAATGACTTAGAACATTTCACATCGTAGAGTACTGTTTTATTATCTACTTGTGGGAGTAAATATTTAACGATAATAATCATAAATTGGTCAGCAGAAATATACTCTCCATTTTCTAAAACAATTCCAATTCTATCTCCATCCCCATCATAAGCGATTCCAACATCGGCGTTTTCCTTTTTTACTTTCTCTATTAACATTTGCATATTTTCATAAACGGCTGGATCAGGATGATGGTTAGGAAAACTTCCATCATTTTCATCACAAATGTAAGTAGCTTCAATATTTGGAAATAAATCGTGTACTTCTTTTGCAATACAAGTAGTAGCACCATTTCCCAAATCAATAACAGCTTTTACTTTTTTATCTCCCATAGAGATATTTTTTTTCATATATTCTAGATATTCTTTTTTTATATCTTTTTTAATTACTTTTCCCGAGCCTTTTAAAAACTCTCCAGTTAAGATATAATCTCGAAATTGGTAAATCATTTCTCCGCGGGCATTGGCAAGTTTATCAAAAGAAAATTTAAAACCATTGTCTTCTTTTGGATTATGACTCGCCGTAACCATAATGCCATATAAATCTTGCACATGCCTTGTTAAATAATGCATGGGAGTTGTAATTTGTCCATAATTAAAAACATCGCATCCACTATCTGTAATGCCTTTTATTAAAGCGTTGCTTAAAGATAGACTAGACAAACGATTATCTCTTCCCACAACACAAGCACTTGCTCCCAATTTTTCTCTTAAATAACTACCATATCCACGACCAACCAAATAAGCAAATTCTTCGTTTAAACTCTCGCCGTAAGTTCCGCGGATATCATATTCTTTAAAAATAGATGTATCTATATTCATATACAACCTCTTTCTATATTAATAATATCATACTATTAAAAAAGAAAAAAATTATACTTTTGTAAAGTATTTGACTGTCCGTTGACAAAAAATACAAGAAAATAGTATAGTAAATATAGAAAAGTAGGTGCTAAAATGCAAGGAAATAATAAGGAATTAGAAAAAGAGGATAAAGAACAAACAAAAAATAGCATAATAAGCTTAGAGGAGTATAAAAATAGGTTAACTAATTTTGCAGAGAAAGCAAAAAAAGATATAGAAAATAATACAGAAGAAATGTTGAAAGAAAGAGAATTTAGCAAAGATTGGATTCAAAAAGAAACAAAGGAAAGTGTTTCTAAGGGCATTTTAGAAGCAAGTAAAAAAAAGAGTATAAAACAAAATAGCAAAGTAGCAAATAAAAGACAAAAAAAAGAAGTTCCAAAAGCAAAAATTGCAGTATGCGCAAGTATAATTAGTTTATGTGCAGCTGTTTTAGTAACGCCATCTGTCGCTAAGAAAGCAAACGAAATAAATACTTTAAATAGTGCTTTAAATGAATACCAAGAAGAAATAGTAAAACCAAATACAACTAGTTCTATAATAGAAAAAAAGGATGGAACATACATACCTGTACATGAGCATAAAATGTACACTATTTTGCAAGAATTAAAAGAACAACAAGAAAATCCAATTATTCGATTTTATTTATTTTATCAAACCCTGCTGCATGACCCAGAATGTAAAAATAATTATATGAATGCTTACATGAAAGCTTTTAATAACATAAATAATACAGATTATACCGATTTAGATGATTTTTTGCATAAGAACAATTTTGAAAATATAGAAGAATTAAAAGAATATGTATCTTTAGAACTACAAGCAGAAAATATAAGAGGAGGAAGATAATATGTTAGAAGTTGAAACCGTTTTTTTAGAAGACAACAAAGAATATGCAATTATAGATACAATAAGTATTGATGGCATAAAATATATATATTTAAGTGAAGTAGAAAATGACCAAGAATTTTGCATTCGAAAATTATCCTTAGATGAATTAGATATTTTAGGATTAGATAGTGAAGAAGAATATAATAAAGCTCTAAAAGCCTATGCCCAAAAAGAAAAAAATGCAATTTCTTAGTTGACTAAAAATCAAAAAGTACGTATACTAAAGTAGAAAAAACAAGGAACAAGAAGAGTAGAAAAAAGAAGTCTTTAAAAGAGAGTTCATGATTGGTGGAAATGAACAAAGACATTTTTTTGAAAATCACTTGGGAGTTGAATATCTGAAAAAAAGAGTAAGATATTTCCGCAAAAATATTTGCGTTATCAAAGAAGAGTATAAAAGTAAGGTGGTACCACGAATTATTTTCGTCCTTTGTGGTATCCCTTTTTTATTTTTAGGAGGATGTTATGAAAAATTTTAAAGAGTTAGATAAAAGACCAGTAAGTGAAGTCGAAGCAAGTATCATAAATTCTTGGGATGGAATTATGAATATTATGAACAAGCAAAACGAATTAAGGAGTACTAGTGAAAATTTTGTGTTCTATGATGGTCCTGCAACAGCAAATGGCTTTCCTGGACTACATCACATGTTAGCTAAATTTTTAAAAGATACTTTTTGCAAATACCAAGTCATGAACGGTAAAAAAGTATTAAGAAAAGTAGGATGGGATACACATGGACTTCCAGTTGAACTTGGTGTCGAAAAAGCACTTGGGTTTACGGGTAAAGGTGATATTGAAAAGTATGGTATCAAAGAATTCAATGAAAAATGCAAGGAATCCGTTTGGAAAAACAAAGAAGCTTTCACCGATTTAACCATAAAAATGGGACAATTTATTGATATTGAAAACCCTTATATTACGTATGACAACAATTACATTGAAACAGAATGGTATATTTTAAAAGAATTTTATAAAAAAGGATTATTTTACGAAGGACACAAAATCTTGCCTTACTGTCCTCGTTGTGGAACTGGACTTGCTTCTCATGAAGTAGCGCAAGGATATAAAGAAATAACGGTTGAAACAGTTATCGTTCCATTTAAAAAGAAAGATGAAGAGGCGTACTTTTTAGTATGGACAACAACACCTTGGACTTTAATTTCTAATGTAGCTTTGTGTGTAAATCCAGAACTAACTTATGTAAAAGTACAATCAGGAGATTATAAATTTATCTTAGCAGAAAGCCTAGTCTCTAAAGTTTTAGGGGACGATATAAAAGTGCTAGAAACTTATAAAGGTACAGACTTAGAATATATGGAATACGAGCAGTTAATTCCAGAACTCGCAGTAGATAAAAAAGCCTTCTTTGTAACAGTCGATGACTACGTTACAGCAAGCGATGGAACAGGAATTGTTCATATTGCACCAGCCTTTGGAGAAGATGATGCAAATGTTGGTAAAAAATACAACCTTCCTTATCTAAATCCAGTTGGAGAAGATGGACATTACACCGAGGGACCATGGAAAGGGATGTTAATCTTCGATGCCGATGTAGAAGTTATTAAATATTTAAAAGAAAACGATAAATTATTTAAAAAACAAAAAATGCTACATAACTATCCGCATTGCTGGCGTTGTGATTCTCCTCTTGTTTACTATTCAAAGCCATCTTATTACTTAAAAGTTACTGAGATTAAAGACCAAATCGTAGAAGCCAATAAAAAAGTAAATTGGTATCCAGCTTATGTAGGAGAAAAACGTTTTGGCAATTGGTTAGAAAATATGAATGATTGGGCAATATCAAGAAGTCGTTATTGGGGAACACCACTTCCATACTGGACTTGTAGTTGTGGGCATGATGAGATGATTGGTTCGAAGAGTGAATTAGTAGAAAAAGCAATAGAAGAAATTGATGAATCTATTGACTTACATCGCCCATTTGTAGATGAAGTTCATTTAAAATGCCCAGAATGTGGTGGGGTTATGACAAGGTGTAAAGATGTCATTGATTGTTGGTTTGATTCTGGTTCCATGCCTTTTGCACAATATCATTATCCATTTGAAAACGAAGAATTATTTAATTCGCAATTTCCTGCTGACTTTATCTGTGAAGGAATTGATCAAACAAGAGGTTGGTTCTATACGCTAATCATTATTTCTGTATTCCTAAAAGGATGTGCTCCTTATAAAAATGTTTTAGTAAACGACCTAATTCAAGATGCCGAAGGAAAGAAAATGAGTAAAAGTAAAGGAAATATTGTAGAACCTTTTACAACCATGAAAGAATATGGGGCAGATGTAGTAAGATTCTATCTTCCTTATGTTTCACCAGTTTGGACACCTCTTCGTTTTGATATGAATGGTTTAAAAGAAGTCTATTCTAAATTTTTTAATCCACTAAAAAATACCTATAGTTTCTTTGCACTATACGCAAATACCGATAAAATAGATACAAACGAATGCAACGTAAAATACGAAGATAGAGAAGAAATAGACAAATGGTTGCTATCAAAATACAATCGTTTATTAAAATATGTAACGAGCGCCTATGAAGAATATGACTTAAACAAAGTAGTAAAAGCCGTAACAGAATTTACTTCAGAAGATTTATCGAATTGGTACATTAGAAGAAATAGAAATCGGTTTTGGGCATCAGACTTAGATAACTCTAAAAAAAGTGTTTACATAACGACTTATGAAGTTTTAGAAGGACTATGTCGTATGATTGCTCCCGTTGTACCATTTACAACAGAAGAAATCTATCGCAATTTAACAGGAAAGGAATCAGTTCATTTAAGTGATTTTCCTAAATACAATGAGGCCTTTATAAACGATAAACTAGAAGAAAAAATGGATTTGGTAAGAAGTTTGATTAGTATTGGAAGATACGTTCGTGAAGAAGCAAAAATAAAGGTGCGTGAACCCCTTTTGGAAGCATTAATTGATGGTAAAAACAAAGAATTAATTGGTGACTTAGTTTCCTTAATAAAAGAAGAGTTAAATGTAAAAGAAGTAGTATTTGCTGATGATTTAAATAACTATATGAACTTTACTTTAAAACCTGATTTTAAGACAGTAGGAAAAATCTTTGGCCCTAAAATAAAAGAATTCCAAACTAAATTGGAAAATTTGAGTGAAGAAGAGATAAATAAATTAAATAATAATGAAAGTATCGAAATGACTATTGATGGAGAAAATCACGAAATAACTAAAGATATGGTAGATATTCGTATAACTTCTAAAGAAGGATTCAATGTAGGAATGGAAAATAATAACTTCATTATTTTAAATGTAGAAAGAACAGAAGAATTAATATTAGAAGGAATAGCACGTGAATTTGTATCCAAAGTGCAAAATATGCGTAAGACAAACGACTATAATGTAGTAGACCGTATCCATATTTATGTAAATGGCGATGAAACATTTAAAAAGTCTTTAGAAAACTTTAAAGAATATATCCAAAAAGAAACATTGGCTATCAATATAGAATATAAAGAAAACTTACAAGAAAAATACGATTTAAACGGACATGAAGTATTTATGGAAATAGAAAAAGCAACCAATTAATTTTGATTGCTTTTGTTTTGCATAATATTTAGCATATTTCAATTGTAGCAGAACCATTTTCTAACCACTTCATTATTGTAAGCATTTCTTCTTTGTTAACAGCTATACAACCAGCAGTATACTCCTTATTTTTAACATGCAAGAATATAGCGCTTCCTTTATTTTTTTGTATAGGATTTACATTATATTCAATAACGAGAGCCAATTGGTACTGTATTTTATAATCAATTAAATGCTCTGCTTCTTGCCAATCTATTTTTTTACATGTAGACATATAAGGGTAACTGTATGTCTTTTCTTTTTTTGAGACTTCTACCCATTTGTTGTAATAGGGAGAGTGAGGGTCACTAATCCAATAAATATTGTCCTTTAGCTCGTAATAAGGATAACTAGTTTTTAAAATTTCAGTTCCAAAAGCAAAACCAATTGGAAAAGTTCCAAGAGGTGTACAGCCATCTCCCTCATTTTTTGCTTTTGTTACTCCATTTTTGCCAAAACAAACATTTTTAAAAATTTGTTGTAATTTTTCATTTTCATATAAAGAAAGCGTTTTTTCTTTGCTATTTGCTACTATCTTTTTTCCATGTTCGTGTTCTTGTTTGTTCATAATAAGTTACCTTTCCAATATTATTGTATTTTATTAGATATGTTTTGTCATATAAATGTTCTAATTCTAAAATTGTATCCATTATTTTTTGGCAAGCTCTAAAATTTGCTTCCATTGTTAGATGATAATTTGGTTCTATATAAGGTCCAAGGGGATTTCCACCAGCTTTTGATAACTCCAATAGGAAATGTCCTATATATTTTGAACGTAATAAATCAGCCATTCCTGTAATTTTATTTGGATATCCCATTTTTTCATAGGAAGATTTAATTCCTGTTTTTTCAATATAAGTTTTTTCTACTTCTTTTAAATATTCTGTTGCAATGCGATTGTTGATATAAAATGAAAAATCACGAAAATTAGATTTATCGTTTGCATCATAAAACGGCTCTACATATAATTGTCCTCCTGTACCATGACAATTAAAAAAAGCATAACAAGAATTTTCTATTTCTTTAAAAAAATTTAAAATGGCCACATTTTCCGGAGCATGAATAAATTCTGTGAAGTCTGTACTGGTAGTTCCAAATGGACTTACACAACTTTTTGGTAATGGGTAAATTGGATTTGAATAGACTATATCTTCTTTTTCTATTCGCTTATTTAATTCATGAAAATAAAATTCATTATTGTCATTTAAATTTACCCCGCTTGCATTTGCAATAAAATTGGCAAGAGTACATATTGGAAACTCATTATTTTGGTATAATTTTTCTAAGGCATTTCTTAATTGTATATGGTTATTGTCTATTAAAGGAATGCAATCTAAATTTATGTTGTTAAAAGGCTCTAAATAGACTATTTTTGTATTATCTATATATGTTTCTTGTATATTTTCTTCCCATAAATATTTTATATCATTTTTTATTTGATTTTCTTCTACAAATAATGTTGCTGTTAAAAATTGTATTAATTCTTTAAAACTAAATTTTTTATTGTAAAAATATTTCCAAAAAGAAGTAATAATATTCTTTTCTTGGGTGGAAAATCCATATTTTTGACAACAAGTGCAGATAATTTGATTTAAATTATTGATTTTAACATTTTGATTTCGATAATTTAAATAGTACTGTTTACAAAAACGTAAAATTTCCTCTTGATTCATATCTTTCATTACAGATTTTAAGGCATAGGTGGTAGTAAAATATCCTTCAGGATTTTGGCAAGGTATAAAATCAATTGTAAATAAAGTAGGATTAAAATTTTCAAAAATACCATTTCCTAAAGCTAGATTATTCATAAGTTGTAAAATAAAATCTACACTAATAATTTCATTACCATGAGTTCCACCCATATAAACAATATGTAGCGGACCGTCGCCTATTTTAAAATGTTCGATAGGAAATCCACAAGAGCTTTTACCAATAGGTTTCAATTTAATTAACGGAAACTTATTTTGATTATTTTTTTCTATTCTTTTTAAACGCTTATAAAACAAGTCAAAATCCACTATTTGAAAAGAAATTGTATACATTTAAATCACCTGATTTTTAGAGTAATAACAAGTTTCTTAATTAAAGTTTGATTGTGGTTTAATATGATTTGATTTAATTTTAATTTTCCCCAAAAAATTAAGTCTCTTTCAATTTCTATACTATGGTCTTCAAATTTATCTAATTTTATTTCGGCAAAACCAAATTCTTCTAAAGAATATTCTTGGTAATCTGATAAATTTATTCTATCATTGACATATCCTCTAATATCAAAAAAGTTATCTCCGATTTTAGTTATTACATGACTTTCAGAAACGTAAAAGGATACATTTCCATTAAATATAGCGTATAAAATACGTGCAAAAGAGGGGCAATGTCCCAAATAGTAAAAAGAAATAGCATCTCGATGTAAATGATTATATTTATAATAAAAATCAGGGAAAATGGATGTTAAAGCCGTAATGAATTTTTCTATAATATCTGGGTTATTTAAAATATATGATAGTGAATAATCTTTCATGAATAACCTCCCTTTGTTAAAATAATATTATACATGGTCATAGAAGATTATCAAAATAAACGAATTCATAATTACATTTACTTTACATATAAATCTATGATAAGATAAAGTCGAATTTGGAGGTTTTTAGAATATGCAAAAAGCATTAACCATAGAAGAAATAACAAAAATTTGTGATGGAGAATTATTTTGTGGAGATAAAAGTGTAGTATGTAATACATTTACAAAAGATACAAGAGCTATAAAAGAAGGAGATACTTATATCGGAATAAAGGGAGATAACTTTGATGGAAATCTTTTTTATAAAGAAGCTTTTTCAAGTGGAGCAAATGCAGTTATTTTAGAAAAGTCATCATTTTTAGAAGAAGAAAATTATTCCTATAACAAACCAATTATTCTGGTGGATAATGCAAGAGTTGCTTTAAAAAAACTAGGAGAATACAAAAGAAATACATCTTCTGCTTATTTTGTAGGGGTTACTGGAAGTGTTGGAAAAACAAGTACAAGAGATGTGATTTATAGTGTTTTAAATGCAGAATACAAAACATTGAAAACAGAAGGAAACTACAATAACAACATAGGGCTTCCCCTAACACTTTTACGCCTTACAGATGAAAAGGCAGCTGTAATTGAAATGGGAATGAATGCTCTAGGTGAAATTGATTATTTAACTAAAATTACAAAACCACATATAAGTGTTATTACAAATGTAGGAACAGCACATATTGGAGAATTAGGTTCTAGAGAAAATATTTTAAAAGCCAAATTAGAAATCAGAAATGGAATGGATGACGAGGGAATCTTAGTTATTAATAATGATAATGATTTGTTGCATGAATATTACCAAAAAAATCCAAAAAATATAATAACGGTTGGTATAGATAATGAAAGTGATTATCAAGCTAAAAATATAGAATTACTAGAAAATGAATCAAGATTTACAATTTTTTATCAAGGAAAAGAAGAAGAAATTATCTGCCCAGCACCAGGAACTGCTTTTGTTTACAATGGTTTAGTTGCCTTTGCTGTAGGAACACTTCTTAAAATGCCTCCTGAAAAAATAAAACAAGGAATAGCCTCCTTTCAAATGACTAAAAATCGTTTAGAAATGTTTGAGATAAAAGAGAACATTACCATTATTAATGATGCTTATAATGCAAGCATTGATTCTATGAAATCCAGTTTAGAAATTTTAAAAAACAAAATAGCAACGAGAAAAATTGCTGTTTTAGGAAGTATGTTAGAATTGGGTGATTTTTCAGAAACCCTTCATAGAGAAGTGGGAAAGTACGTTTGTCAAAATGAAGCGGACATCCTAATTACTGTAGGGAAAGATGCAAAATTTATAGCAGCAGAAGCGCTAAATAAAGGAATGAAAGAAGAAAACGTATATAGTTTAGAATCCAATGAGGAAGCTATAAAAAAACTAAAGGAAATCCTAAGAAAAGAAGATATTGTTTTAATAAAAGCTTCCAATGGTATGCATTTTAATAAAATTGTAGATAGTTTAAAAGAATGGAAAGATTAAAATAAAAACTCTAGTTTTAATTTTCTTGTATTCTGCATATTTTAGTAGTATATTAAAAACATAAAAGAGGTGAAGTTATGGAAATGTGGATGATTTGGTTAGTTATCATATTTCTCTTAATCATAGCAGAAGTAAGTACAATTAACTTAGTATCCATTTGGTTTATCGCAAGCGGAATTGTTTCTTTAATCATTTCAATATTCTATGATAATTTCTATGTTCAATTTGCTGTATTCGTTATCCTAGGAATTATTCTTTTATTAACTACTAGAAGTTTCTTAGAACGCTTCATTAAACCAAAAAAAGAATCGACTAATCTAGACCGAGTTATCGGAATGGAAGCCGTGGTTACAGAACCAATTGAAAAACATGTAATTGGAGAAGTAAAAGTCGATGGAAAACGCTGGAGTGCTATTTCAGAAGAAGAATTTAGCGAAGGCGAGGAAGTTATCGTTGATAAAATCGATGGCGTAAAATTAATGGTTAGAAAGAAGGAGAAGTAAAATGCCATTTTTAATTGCTATATTAATATTAATTATTTTGATTGCGATTCCAAGCATCAAAGTTGTACCACAAGCAAAAAGCTATGTAATAGAAAGATTAGGTTCTTATTATACAACATGGAAAAACGGACTACACGTTAAAATTCCTTTTGTAGACCGTGTTGCAAACACAGTTACTTTAAAGGAAATTGTAAAAGATTTTGCACCACAACCAGTGATTACAAAAGATAATGTTACGATGCAAATCGATACGGTAGTGTATTTTCAAATTACAGATCCAAAATTATACACTTATGGAGTAGAATACCCAATAAGTGCGATTGAAAACTTAACAGCTACAACATTACGTAATATCATTGGAGAACTAGAACTAGACCAAACATTGACTTCAAGAGATATCATTAACTCAAAAATGCGTTCTATTCTAGATGAAGCAACAGACCCATGGGGAATTAAAGTAAACAGAGTAGAAGTTAAAAATATTTTACCACCAAAAGATATTCAAGAAGCGATGGAAAAACAAATGCGTGCTGAACGTGAACGTCGTGAAAAAATATTACAAGCAGAAGGAGAAAAGAAATCAAGTATCCTAATTGCAGAAGGAGAAAAAGAAAGTGCTATTTTAAGAGCAGAAGCTGACAAAGAAGCCCAAATTAAACGTGCTGAAGGAGAAGCAGAAGCAATGCTTAAAATAAAAAATGCCGAAGCAGAAGGAATTAAATTACTTAAAGATGCGAAAGCAGATTCTTCTGTACTGACATTAAAAAGTTACGAAGCTTTAGCAAAAGTTGCCGATGGACAAGCAACAAAAATCATTGTTCCATCTGAACTACAATCTATCGCAACAATTGGTACAACGCTAAAAGAAATGATATCAGATAAAAAGTCAAAGTAAAAAAACTTTGCTTTTTTTAAAGTAGAAAAAGCTTGCACAATGAAAAGTTTTGTTATAGCATATATTTGTTTTTTATTAGGGGGGAATAACTATGTCAAATAGACCAAAAGCAAAAAAATATTTTAATGAAGCTTATTTTAAAAGTATAGTGAAATTGGCAGAAGAATATAGATTACAAGAAGCTATTTCAGAATATCAAAAATATATAAAAGCCTATCCAGAAGATGTATCAGGATATACATTGTATGCAGATGCTTTAATAAAAGCTAATCGCCTAGAAGAAGCAAGCGGGATTTTAGAACATGCAAGTGACATAATAAATAAAAAAACACCAGGTGTAGGATCAGACTATTTAATGATGATTAAAATAAAATTATTATGTTGTCAAAAAAAATATAAGGAATGTTATGCTCTTTTTAGCAAAAATAAACATGTATATATAAATAGTGGTAAGTCACTCAAAAAGTTGAGTCTATTTCTAAGAAAAAAGCTTGGCTTCCTATGTGAAGCAGATTACCAAAATTTAGATTATTTTTCAAAACAGATTCTTGATTATAGTGAAGATAAAGCTTTAGAACATATAAAAAAACATTTAGATTCTGGTGAGAGTAGTGTATTTATTGATACCTTTCCAGTAGAAGAAATGTATGCAAAATTAAGAGAAATGTTACCTTTAGAAGGAAAAGTAATTGCATCCAATATGACAGATTTATATCTGTTTAAATATATAGCCAGTGGATATGTTTCCAATAGACTAGTAGATTATTTTCAGGTAATAACATTGCAAGATTCCAATGAAATTATTGCAATGTATCCTTATGAAAATAAAGAAAGAAGATCTTTTATTGATTTAGCGCCTGCTTTAGAGGAAGAACCCTTAGCTTTAAAAAAAGTAAGTCAAATTGAAAAATTTAATCGAAAATATGGAAATTTTGATAATAAAGTAAAAAAATAAAAGGCCTTAAGGTCTTAATATTAAAGCCATTTTTGCAACAGGCAAAACGGCATATAAGTATTATCTAAAATTTTTTGAAAATAAAATTAATTTACCTATTTTTAGTCTTCCTAGTCCTTCTCCAGCCAATTGTAAGGTAAAAAAAGAAGAATTAATAAAAGAATATGCGGTGATAAAACAGTTTTTAAACTAAATGAAATGATGATAATTTTTGTAGAGAAAGAAAGTTACAAAGAATTATAGAACAAATATAGTTCTTTTCTTTTTTATTTGTTATAATCCTAATAGGTGAAACAACATGTTTATTGATGTACTAATCGAATTAAAAAACAAACAAACAGACCAAACGTATACATATGAAGTACCAAAGCCTTTACAAGAGAAAGTCGCTATTGGAAAACGTGTAAAAGTAAGCTTTAACAATCGTTCTTTAGAAGGATTTATTTTAAATATAAAAAAAACACAACCAGAAAATATGAAAATTCTTCCTATCAAAGAAGTAGTAGATGAAGAAGTCGTTTTAAATGAAGAATTAATAGAAATAGGAAAGTATATCAAAAAAGAATGTCTATGTACGCTTTCAAGCGCTTATGCAACTATGCTTCCAAAAGCTCTAAAAGCAAGTGACAAAACAAAGATAAACAAAAAATTTCAAGTATATTTAGAATTAGAAAAAACATACGAAGAAACCATTCCATTATGTACAAACGACAAGCAAAAAGAAATTGTTGCTTTTGTAGCAGGAACTGCCAATTGTTTAAAAAAAGAAGCGAATTTAATCTCTTCTTCTAGCGTAAACACCTTATTAAAAAAAGGAATGCTAAAAGAAGTACAAGAAGAAATGTATCGTTTAAAAGAAATGAATGTGGTAAGTGATGTCAAAAAAGAATTAAACTACGAACAAAAAAAAGTCTTCAACGCTATAACAAGTAAATTAGACCAATTTAAGAAGTTTTTATTATGGGGAGTAACAGGAAGTGGAAAAACCGAAATTTATATGCAAGTAATAGAGCGTGTTTTAAAAAAAGGAAAGACTGCCATTGTTTTAGTTCCCGAAATTAGTTTGACACCGCAATTTGTTTTTCAATTTAAATCGCGTTTTAAAAATATTGTTGCCGTATTGCATAGTGGTTTGTCCGATGGAGAACGATACGACGAATGGCGAAAAATAACCCGTAGTGAAGTGAAAATCGTAATAGGAGCTCGTAGTGCTATTTTTGCTTCCTTAAAAAATTTAGGAATTATTATTGTGGATGAAGAACATTCAGAATCCTATAAACAAGAAAACAATCCTAGATATAATGCGATTGATGTTGCAGAATTTCGCGCTGAATACAACAAAATTCCCATAGTCCTTGGAAGTGCTACTCCAACATTAGAACGAATGGCAAAAGCCAGTAAAAATTTATACGAACTTTTACCGTTAAAGCATCGTGTAAATGAAAAACCACTTCCGACTTGTACCATTGTGGATATGGCCCCGGAAATAAAAAAAGGAAATGCCTTTCTAAGTGAAAGGTTAAAAGTAGAAATAGAAAGTGCTATAAGTCGTAATGAACAAATTATTTTGCTCCTAAATCGTAGAGGGTATGCAACAACCATTACTTGTAGCAGTTGCGGTTTTACTTACAAATGTCCTAATTGCGATATTACATTAACGTATCATAAAACCAAAAACAATTTAAGATGCCATTATTGCGGATATACTATTTTTAAAAATGATAAATGTCCTAAATGCCAAACTGATTTAAACTTCTATGGGTATGGAACAGAAAAAGTAGAAGCATACTTAAAAGAAGAATTTGATGATATAAGAGTTCTTCGGATGGACACAGATACAACAAGAGGAAAAAATAGCTATGAAAAGATGATAGAAGAGTTTAAAAATCAAAAATACGATATTTTACTTGGGACCCAAATGATTAGCAAAGGTCTTGATTTTCCCAATGTTTCGGTAGTAGGAATCATTAATGCCGATACAACCCTAAATATCCCAGATTTTAGAAGCGGCGAAAGAACGTTTGATTTACTTTATCAAGCAGCAGGAAGGGCAGGAAGAGGAAATACACTTGGCAATGTCATTATACAAACATTCAATAAAGACAACTTTATCTTAAAATGTGTAGCAGAACAGGATTATGAAAAATTTTACCAATATGAAATGAACATACGAAAAAAATTAAAGTATTCGCCGTATTATTATTTAGTGAGCTTAAAAGTAACCAGTAAAGATTATGAACTATGTGGTCACGAAGCCAAGAAAGTTGCAAATTACTTAAAAAAACATTTGTCTAGTGAATCTATCATTTTAGGTCCTACAACTTCTAATGTATTTAAAGTAAACAATATATATCGTTTTCAAATCATCATCAAATATCGTTTTGATAAATCGCTTACTTCCACTTTAGAAGACTTAGATAAATTATTTCGCATTAATAACAAAGTAAACTTAGAAATTGATAAAAATCCTGTTAAAATATAGAAAAAAGAAAATAATGTGGTAGAATAAGAGAAGTTTAGGAGGGTTTTGTTTATGCTAAATATAAATAATAAAGAAGATATACCCAAAATGATGGAATACCATAGAACAAGAGATATGTTAAATTTGTTAAAATATTTTCCAGATATTAGTCCAATTTTAAATTTAACGATAGTTACTTCTATAGAAGATTATTTAACACATTATGAATTTTGTAAACATCTAGGGGGGAGAGAAACGATACTTTAATAACAAAACCTTGCATAAAAAGTATAGCAGGTAAAGGAATTAACCCAGACATAATTAGTATCTTTAAAGAAGTAAAAAAATTAGATAAAGATGGCGTAATGGTGCTTTTTGATTTATGTCATAAACCAAGCGAACGCTATGAAAGATATGCGGGTATATCAGTTGGAGTAAGTCTAGGGAGTGGTGTTTATATCGATGCCGTAGGAAAAGGTTTTGATGGACGAGAAGTATCAAAAGGACTTGCCTTACATGAACAATACTTTATTCCTTGGTTTGAATTAAGAAAACTAAGTGTTGATACGATAAAAAATTACCGCACCTTTTTAATTAATGATGAGAAATATAAAGAAAGTAGAGAAGCTAGATGTGAATTTTTAAAATCTATTCATTTAAAAGAAGAAGATTTTAAAACTTTTATTCCAGAAAAGTATAACGAAATACCAGACTTTATTTGGTTAGATGTAATACGAAATGTATTAAAGAAATTAGAAAGTATGGAAGAGGAATTAGATACTGTAGGTTTAAACGAATTTGGAATAAGTGGACATACGGAAGGAAAATATTGGCTTCCTTGGCAGATGTTTGATAAAAAAAGATATGAATCTGTAAGAAAATTAAGTAGAAGTAAAATAAAAAATTAGCGTTGTATCGTAAAATGCATTGAAATATTTAGTTATTAGACATTATTTCCTTTATTATAATTGAATGCGTATCAACGAATTATATAGAAATATAAAGAAGAAGAGAAAGTTTGAAGTAAATGGAACTGGAAAAAATAGAAAAGAAGATAAAAGAATGTAAACAAGAAATGGAAAAAAATATCTTAGATTTTAAGAGAGTAACCAAAAAAATTAAAGAATTAAATCATGAGTGTGAACAACTAAATAAAATGATGTTGGAATATAAAATTTTGCTTATAACATGTCCTTTATTATCAATAATCATAAATAGTAAGATTACCAAATTATCTATTAAAACAATTATAATTTGCATCGTTTTATCCTTTACAATAATTTTCTGGTTGTATAATGAAGATTATAAAAACTATAAAAACAACAAAAAGAGATTAAACAAAGAAATTCAAAAAATGTTTGCTATAAAAAAGAAGATGGCAGAAGACAATACTGCTTTAGAGAGATTAGAAAAAGAAAAACAAAGGACAAGTAAAGAAATATTTCCTAAACTTTTAGATTATAAAATGTTTTTAAAAAGACAAAAACTACAAATGTTAAAACAAAAATTATTGCAAAATGAAAAGTGAAGAAGGGTAGATTTGACTTGGAATACTTTTTTTGCTATTATAATACCCACGTAAGGGGGATTTTTAAATGAATTTACGTAAGAAAAAAAGAATAGTATTATTAGGATTAAGTGGCGCACTAGCAATGACTTCTCTAACTGGTTGCAAAAAAGAAGAAACAGCGCTTGTGAAAGAGGCAGAAAAGGCAAGCGAAATAAATGATTTTTACTTTGTACCGAATTTAGTGCTAATAGAGTATAATAGTATAGATAAAAAACATGCAAAAGTAATGGAACTAGTATCTAGAAACAATAATACCATTTATTTTAAATCAATTACAGATGAAAATATCGGTGCAGTCATTACAAATTTTGATAGTAATGACGAAAAATGCATTGTTACCAGTATCGATGCCAACGGAAACTTTGTATATGACTCGCATTTTATGATTGGTGTTGTAGATCATTATCCTTATCGCCAATTCCAAAAAAATGGAGAAATCAATGAAGACCAAAAAGTGCCTTATGATTTAATAGAAAAAGTGGAAGAAAAATTAGAAAGTAAACAAGAAGATAATATTATAGAACAAAACAATAAATACACAGAAGACTTATTAAAATACCAACTAGTTATAGATGCAAATGAAGATATATTTATAACAACAGAAATACATAAAATAGTGTATTCTTCAGAAAATAGAATCTACAGTTTATGTGCTTACCTAGAAAAAGAAAAGAAAAATGAAAAAATATATCGAAGTATTACAACACCCGAAACTAGTGTTATTGTCAAACTTGATGAAAAGGGAGAACCTCTACAATATTTTTTACAAACAAATGGTAATATAAAAGAAAATACAGAGTTGAAAGTTATTTATGATTTTACTAACGAATTAGGTAGAAATGCCACATATGAAGAAGCTCTAGACTCAGAAATGTTAAGTTATATGAGTTATAATTATCATAAATTTAACAAAAATCGTAAAGAAGTGGCAGCTTTAGAATATAAAGTAGAAAATGAAAATTATATGCGTATAATGGAATGTTTAGGAGAGTTGGATAATAAAGTATTTTACATGACTGTTACTACAGATCATACAATTTGGGCAGTAGGAACATTAAATGAAAATAAAGAAATAACAAACTGTCAAATTATGAGTGCATCTTTGGAAAATAAAAAAGAAGAAGTTGTAAGTATGAATGTTATTCCAGGTTTAACAGAACTATCTATAGAAGAAGCTGAAAAAATAGAGGAAGACTATGAAAGTAAAAAAACTAAAAATAGTAACTTTCATTTAATAGAAAATGTAAATGGGCAATGGGATACTTATAACGGTGCTGTTTTTGCATCTTATCAAGTAAAAGGGCTAGAAGAGGATTTTGTGATGATAGCTGGACTTGCAAAAATAGAGGAAACTAGAAATTTATATCGTTCTGTAAGTAATCCGAATATATATTTAGAAGAAGCTTTTAGTAAATCACATATTCCAGAATATAGGCTGATATCTATAGAAGGAAAAAAAGAAGAAGTAATTGAGACAGCAGAGGTTATAGGTGTTTCTTATATTATCGGCTTACCAACCGTACTTACTTTTGAGGAAGCAAAATATACAGAAAGACTACCAAAAGAAATAAATCAAGAAGTAGAAGATAGTTTAGGAAGATAGCAATATCTCCTTTTTTTTTGTATAATACTTCTAGGTGAACAATATGAAAGATTTAAAAGTAATATTTATGGGGACACCAGATTTTGCTGTTCCAGTTTTACAAAAATTAATTGAAAATACAAGCGTCGTGTTAGTAGTGACCCAACCAGATAAATGTGTGGGAAGGAAACAAGTTTTAACACCTACCCCGATAAAAGAAGTAGCATTAGAAAATAATATTCCCGTTTTTCAACCAATCAAAATAAAAGCGGAATACGAGAAAATTTTAAATACAAAAGCAGATATTATCATTACGTGTGCTTATGGACAAATTATTCCAAAAGAAATTCTAGACTATCCTTCCCTTGGCTGCATCAACGTTCATGCTTCCTTACTTCCTAAATATAGAGGAGGGGCTCCTATTCATTGGTGCTTACTAAATGGAGAAGAAAAAACGGGAATTACCATTATGTATATGGCAGAAAAAATGGACAATGGGGACATCATATCCCAAAGAGAATATAAAATTTTAGATACCGATAATGTAGGAACTTTACATGAAAAATTATCGGGTATGGGGGCAGACCTTCTAATAGAAACACTTCCAAGTATCATTAACAAAATGAATAAAAGAATAAAACAAGAAGAAGAAAAAGTAACCTATGCTTACAACATAAAAAGAAAAGACGAAAGGCTTACATTTAATGCACCAGGAAAAACAATCATCAATCACGTACGAGGACTAAATCCATGGCCGCTTGCCAATTTTTTATTAGATGAGGTAGAATGCAAAGTAATAGAAGCAAAATTTGTTCCAAAAAATGGAAAACAAGAACCAGGAACCTTTGTAGAAGTTACTAAAAATACATTAGGAATTGCGTGTCAAGATGGCATCATCTATTTAGAAAAAGTAAAACCTTTTGGCAAAAAAGAAATGTTTATTAAAGATTATTTAAACGGTTTAAACAAAAAAGAATTAAAAAACAAAAAAGTTGGTGAATAATGGACAAAGAATTTTTAAAAAAATGTTGGAAAAATCCTAGATGGCATTCTTTGATAGTGTTAATCATTTGGATTATATCTCTAACCATTTTAATGGGAATCGTTTCTATAATGAACAGTATAAATCCGCAAGAAAAAAGAGAAACGCCTAAGTTAGAAGAAAAACAAAAAGAAATAAGTTATGAAGATAAACTACAAAACTTGCTAAGTGATGAATATTTATTATCTTTTCTTATAACCACAAAAGACAATACATTAAAATGGGAAGGAACAGAACAGAATGAGGTCACGAATGGCTACAAAGAAGATGCAAGTGGTATAAAGAAATATAGAATAGAAAATGGGATTTCTTATGAAGTGATACTAGACCAAGTAGAGGAAACGGAAGGAATTTACAATGAGATAACGAAAGAATTCTTAGATAGAAATGTACTCATTTCTTTACTATTAGAAACAGAAGAAGATAATGTTTATGAAAAGGAAGAGAATTCTATTTACGAATACAATCAGTTTTATAAAGGAGAAAATGTCAAAATAAGTGTAGTAGAAACAAAAGAAAAAATTGGAAAAATAACGATAGAAAACGAAAAAGCAGAATATCAATTGATATTTAGCGAAAATAGAAATGAAAGAAGAACGAAGTAGCGGGAACATGGCTATTTTTTCTTTTTTAAAAAACGTGATATAATTGAATAGGTGAATCTATGAAAAATATCTATGGAATGACTAGAGAAGCATTAGAAAATTATTTTTTAGAAAATAACGAAAAAAAATTTAAAGCTTTGCAAGTGTTTGAATGGTTATATATCCATAAAGAAGAAAATATGGAAAATTGGAGCAATATAAAAAAAGAAGTACGTGAGAAAATGAAAAATGACTTCTCTTTTGTTATGCCTAAAATAAAACGCTGTGAAAAGGATACACTTACTCGTAAATACCTATTTGAACTAAGCGATGGAAATTATATCGAAGCAGTCGTAATGTTTCACGATTATGGCACGAGTCTTTGTGTATCAAGTCAAGTGGGATGTAATATGGGATGTGCTTTTTGTGAATCGGGTAGGTTAAAAAAGGTACGAAATTTAGAAACGTATGAGATGGTTAGTCAAATTTTATTAGTAGAAAAAGATTTAGGAATGCGTATTTCAAGTGTTGTAATAATGGGAATTGGAGAACCTTTAGATAATTACGAAAACGTTATGGCCTTTATTCGAATAATTAACGATGCCAAAGGACTAGCTTTAGGAATACGCCATATTACGCTTTCCACAAGTGGACTTGTTCCCAAGATATACGATTTAAAAAAAGAAAACATCCAAATAAATCTTGCTATTTCTTTACATGCTCCAAATGATACTTTACGCAGCAAGTTAATGAAAGTAAATCAAGTGTATAATATTAGTCAACTAATAGAGGCAATAAAGGACTATATTGCACATACCAATAGACGAGTAACCATAGAATATGTTATGCTTAAAGGGATAAATGATAGTGAAGCACATGCAGTAGAACTTGCAAGAATTTTGTGTGGCTTAAATATTTATGTGAACTTAATTCCTTATAATGAAACCAATCACATAGAATTTAAAAAGAGTGAAAAAAATACGATAAGTAAATTCTGTGAAGTGTTAAAAAAGAAAGGCATAAATGTAACTATCCGAAAAGAATTTGGAGGGTCCATATCAGCTGCTTGTGGACAGCTAAGAAGCAAAGAGGTGGAATAATGAAAAGCTTTTATTTAACCGATGCCGGTCGTGTACGAAGTCATAACGAAGATAGCGTTACCATACTTAAAAATGCGAGTGGGGAATATTTACTTATGGTGGCAGACGGAATGGGAGGACACCGCGCTGGAGAAGTGGCATCAAGTCTTGCTGTAACCCATTTAGGGAAAAGATTTAGTAATATTGCTTCTATGGGTTCTGAATTAGATGCTGTAAACTGGTTAAACGACAATGCAAATGAAATTAATAGTGAAATTATCGAGTATGCCAAAAACAACCCGGATTCTAAAGGACTTGGAACAACCTTAGTTTTAGCTCTTTTAACCAAAGAATATTTAATATTTGGAAATATTGGAGATTCTACAGGGTACGTTTTAAAAAATGGTCATTTGCACCAAGTAACAAAACCGCATTCTTTAGTAAACTTGCTTGTAGAAACGGGGCAACTAACCGAAGAAGAAGCAAAATACCATCCTAAGAAAAACGTTTTAATGAAAGCTTTGGGAGCCATGGAAAAAGTAGAACTTGATATATTCGATGTAGATTTATCAAGCGAAGCCATTCTTTTGTGTAGTGATGGACTTACCAATATGCTAAGTGATGAACAAATTGAAAAAGTACTAAACGATGATACCTTGGGGATAGAAGAAAAAGTAATAAAATTAATTCGAAAGTGTAATGCTAGGGGAGGACAAGACAATATATCAATCGCTTATTTAGTTATAAAAGAAAGTGGTGAAGGAAAATGATAATGAAGGGGCAAAAGATTAGTGACCGTTACCAAATCATAAAAAGTATCGGCGAAGGGGGTATGGCCAACGTATATTTAGCATACGATACCATTCTCGACCGAAATGTGGCCATAAAACTTTTACGAGGAGATTTAGCAAACGATGAAAAATTTGTCCATCGTTTCCAAAGAGAAGCCTTATCGGCGAGTAGTTTGAATCATCCCAATATTGTGGAGGTTTACGATGTGGGAGAAGATAACGGCGACTACTATATCGTAATGGAATACATAGAAGGAAGACACCTAAAAGATTTAATCAAAAAACGAGGAAAACTAACTACAAGTGAAGTAATCGATATCATGATGCAAATCACCGATGGCATGAGCGTTGCCCATGACTCCTATATTATCCACCGAGATATCAAACCACAAAATATCATGATTTTAGAAAATGGTCTCGTAAAAATCACCGATTTTGGTATTGCTATGGCGATGAACGCGACTCAACTTACCCAAACCAATTCTGTTATGGGAAGTGTTCATTATATTCCACCAGAACAAGCAAGTGGAAAAGGGGCAAGCTTACAAAGCGATATCTATTCCATGGGAATTGTAATGTATGAACTTTTAACAGGAAAGCTTCCCTTTAGAGGAGACAATGCTGTAGAAATCGCTTTAAAGCATTTAAAAGAACCAATGCCAGACATTAAAGAAGAACTCCCTAATCTTACACAATCCATTGCTAACATTATTTTACGAGCAACTGCTAAAAATCCAAAAAATCGTTATACCGATGCCAGAGAAATGCATGAAGATTTAAAAACATGTATGTCTGATGCAAGGCTTCATGAAAAAAAGATAGAATTTAAATATCCAGAAAACAATTTTGAAGATACTAAAATATCGAAAATGTTAAAAGATACAACCAAAAAAGAAAGTGAAGGAGGGTCTCCTATAGCAAAGCAAATAACGAAAGATGATTTAAAAAAACAAAACAAACTGTTAATTATTTTAGCTTGTATTTTTACAGGATTAGTAGTCATTATTACATCTGTAGTAGTTTTAATTCCTATTATCACAAACGAAAAAGAAATCGAAGTACCAGATGTTGCCAACATGACAATAAACGAAGCAGTCAAAACCTTACAAGATGCAGGTTTTAAAATCAGCGATGAACAACAAGAGCAATCCTCAAGTGAAGTAGAAGAAGGACACGTTATTAAAACAAACCCAGTAACTGGAAGCAAGAGAACCAAAAATACAACCATAACACTATATGTATCTATGGGGGATACAAAAATTACCATTGAAAATTATATAGGCAAAAATTACTTAGAAATAAAAGGAGCGTTGGAAGCAAAGGGCTTACAAGTATTAGTAGAAAAGAAAGATGTAGATAACCCAGAAGCAGCCAAAGATGGGGAAATCATTGACCAATCAGCTAAAGGGGGAGAAAAACTTTCAGTTGGAGATACAATCACTTTATATATCCCTAATATTATTAGCAAATATCCAAACTTTACGGATGGAAGTTTTACAGTAGAAGAAATTAGAAGTTTCTGTGAAGAATATGGAATCAATTTAAAAGTAGAAGAAGTGGTCTCTAGTGAAGAGGCAGGAACCATTATTGGGCAAGACAAGCCGGAAGGCTTTACGATACGAGCAGGGGTAACTTTAACAATTAAAGTAGCCAAACAAGATGAAAATGCAAGTGGCAATGACACTTGTGATGATGCTGCAAGAGAACTAGGACAATGTGACTAATGCAAGGGAAAATAATCAAAATTGTAAGTAATTTATATACAGTAGAAACCAAAGACAAAAAAATAGAATGTCGCGCTAGAGGAAAATTTAGAAACGATAAAGTGACCCCTCTAGTGGGGGATTTATGTACTATTGATGAAGAAAATGCCTACATTTTAGAAATTTTACCCCGAAAGAACTTCTTAACTCGACCTATGATTGCCAATGTTGATGTAGCGTTGATTGTTGCTAGTGTAAAAAAACCAGACTTATCTTTAAATTTACTAGACAAAATGCTATCGGTAATTGAAACCAGCAAAATAAAACCGGTTATTTGCTTTTCTAAGTTAGATTTGGTAACAAAGCAAGAACAAAAAGCAATAAAAAAATTAATGAAGTACTACAAAAGTATTGGGTATACTGTCATAACGAATGAAAATGCTAGAAAATTAAATAAAATATTAAAAAATAAAATAGTAGTAATTACAGGACAAACTGGGGCTGGAAAAAGTACACTTTTAAATAAAATAGACAAATCCTTAAATCTCAAAACGGATGAAATATCAGAAAGTTTAGGAAGAGGAAAACATACCACAAGACACGTAGAACTCTTTTCATTTAAAAAGTTTTTCATTGCGGATACTCCCGGATTTTCAAGTATTGATTTTCACGAGATATCCAAAGAAGAGATACGAAATAGTTTTCGAGAATTTAAAAAGTATGTTTGCCCTTTTAAAGATTGTATGCATGCCAAAGAAAAAGAATGTAGTGTCAAAAAAGCAGTAGAACAAAAAGAAATTTTACAATCTAGATACGAAAATTATTTAGATTTTATAAAGAATAAATAGGAGAATTTTAATGAAAGTATCTGTATCTTTTTTAGGAACAAGTAATTTTTACAAAACAATAGAAAGTATCAACAAGTCTACAGCAGACTATATTCATGTTGATGTTGCAGATGGGTTACTGGTTAATAATAGAACACCATTTGATAAAACCATGTTGGATGCATTAAAAAAAAGCAAAAAGAAAAAAGAAGTTCATTTAATGACTTTACATTTAAAAAAATTCATCGAAGTATTTTCTTATATTAAACCAGAATATATTATTTATGAATTTGAAGCAACAACCAAGCATAAAGAAATAATAAAATACATCAAAGAACAAAACTGTAAAGTAGGAATAGCCATAAGCCCATTAACAAAGTTAGAAGCTCTAGAACCCTACTTAAAAAAAATTGACCAAGTTCTTGTAATGTCTATCATTCCAGGATATGGAGGCCAAAAATTTCTTAAAGATACACCAGAAAGAATAAAAAAGATAATAGAATTAAGGGAAAAATGCAAAGCCAATTTTATGGTAAATGTAGACGGTGGAATTAATAAAGAAAGTATGGAATGTCTAAAAGATATTCCATTGGATAGAGTAGCATCAGGTTCCTATATCTGGAAAAGTGTAAACTTTGATGAAAGAATTAAAATTTTAAAAAGTAGATAAATTTCTTTAAGATAAGAAAAAAAGAAAAGATTGTTTAAATAAAAGGAATTTTTGTTTAGACAATTTTTTTGTTTTTTGAAAAGATTTATAAAATTTAAGATTTGCATTTCTTTTTTTCGCTTGCTATCTTGTCTTTAGAAAGAGAGCGATTTTTATGGATTTAAAAAATATAAATTTAATGAATGATGCATTGTTTAAAGCGATGATGTGTCACAAAAACAATAGAGAATTGGTGGTAGACTTATTACATGTTCTAACCAATATACCAAAAGAAAAATTAAAAGATGCCACCTATATAAGTGGAGAAGAAATACCAAAAAGAGTCTGGATGCAAAAAAAGCAAATAACGGATATGTCCGTTATCATAGATAATAAACAACGGATTATCATTGAAATGAATCAAGAAGAAGTAAAAAATATCTTTGAAAAAAACAGCGCCTATGCTTTTTCAGTCGTGATAGAAACAACACACAAAAATATAGAAGCCTATCCAAAAGTAATTCTTATTAATATAGATAATTTTAATAAATACAAAACCGATAAACCAATTTTAAATTTTGAATTAAAAGATGAAGAAGGCCACACGGAAACCCATTTATACCAATCCATTCACTTAGTTCTTGAAAATATTGAAAATAGAAAGTACAATGTAGATGAAGAAATAAAGAAATTTGCAAGATTTTTAAAAGATAGAGATTTAGAAAAACTTGCCAATGAATTTAAAGGAGAAAAAAAGTATATGGCAGCGATAAGAACGGTGGAAGAATTATCTACAAATCCTGAAATGGTAGGATATTACGATTATGAAGAAGCAAAAAAACAAGAATTAGAAGATGCTAAAGCTTTTGCAATAGAGAAAGGACTTGAGCAAGGACTTGAGCAAGGATTAAAAAAAGGTTTAGAGCAAGGTTTAGAAAAAGGATTAAAACAAGGTCTACAAGAAGGGATAAAGCAAGAAAAAATGGACATTGCTAAAAAAATGTTAGGCATGGAAACAAATACAGTAGAACAAATCTCTCAAATAACTGGTTTATCAATAGAAGAAATTAAAAAATTACAAAATAGATAAAAAAAGAATTCATTATTTGAACTCTTTTTATTAAGCAGATTTTTTAGCTTCTCTAGCACTAATTAAAACGGTTTTTCCATTGATTTTTTTCTTTTGTAAATTTGGTTTTTGTCTACTTTTAGTAGCGTTACAAGCCTTACTTCTTAAATTTACAGTTAAAGGTTTCTTTTTTGATACGTTTGTTGCCATTTTGCCACCTCCAAAATTTCTTTCTATAAAATAGTATCATTAATTGAGAATGAAGTCAAACATTATTCATAAATGCAGAGTTCATGTTGCGCCCTTGTTATGGCAACATAGTATAGCTTTTTCTCCTCTTCGGTAAAATGGTTGAAGGAATTTTGATAGATAATAACGGCATCGAATTCTAATCCCTTTGCCAAATAAGCGGGCATGATTACAAAATCTTTGATAAATTCTTCGGTATGTACATCTACATAAGATAAAGAAAAATCTTGTTTCAAATTCTCAAACAATTCTTTTGCAGCCAGGCTATTTTTAGTGATAATAGCCAAAGACTTATAATTGGATTTTAATCTTTTTATATCTTCATGTAAGTAATTAGCATTGTTTCGAATGACAACGGGTTTATTTATATTTTTACGAATAGCACATACATGATTTAAATTCAAAATTTGATTTGCATATTCGATGATTTCTTCACTAGAACGATAGGTCTTAGTAAGTTCAATATATTTCCCAGGAAATAGAGAAGAAAGTTCATTCAAATTATCATAATTGTAAAAGGGATTAATATTTTGATGAACATCTCCTAAAATAGTAAAAGAAGACTTCTTAAATATTTTAGATAAAATGAGATATTGCAAATAGCTGTAGTCTTGTGCTTCATCAATTACAACTTGTTCAATATACTTCTCGTAATAAAACCCTTCCATTAAACCTTTTAAATAGACAAGAAGGAGTGCATCATCATAACGAATTTCCTTTGTGTTATTTAGCCTTTTTATTTCGCTATCTAAAATTGGAACTGTAAAAAAATCACTTTTGTAAAATAGTTGCAAAATGAGTTTATAATCCTTTTTAAACCCAAGAGCTTCTAATAACAACTTGTGATAAGTTGCCTTCTTTTTCTTACTTCCATTGTAATTGTTTTCGCTCATTTTAACAGCCATATGAAGAATTCTTTCAAAGAAAGGCAAAGAAGAGTAGCGTTCATGAAATAAATAATTTAACTCCTCACGTGAATAAGAATAAACTTTGTTCTCCGTAAATCCTTTTTGAAAAGAAATGTTTTTTTCTAAATGGGAGACAAAATCTTCTACATCCTTTATAATTTTATTACTTTGTTTGTATTTTAATACTTCTATTGAATTGTTACTCCCTAAATAATAGCGATTTAAAAAATCAATGTAGGATTCTACAGTTTTATATTCTTTAATCATTTTATTTAAATAATCATGGAATGTCGTTTGTAATGTATTTTCTTCACCAAGTTCTGGTAATACATTGGAAATATATTCTGTAAAAATTTGATTAGGAGAAAAGATTAAAACTTTGTCAGAAGATAAATTTTTAATTTTATAAAGTAAAAAAGCAATACGATGAAGAGCAACACTTGTTTTTCCAGAACCAGCAATTCCTTGTACAATCAAATGTTTATCTTTAATGTTTCGAATAACACTATTTTGTTCTTGTTGAATCGTAGTGACGATGTTTTTCATCTTGTCACTGGATTCACTTGCCAAAACTTCTTGTAACACTTCATCATCTATGGTAATGGCACTATCAATAATTCGTTTTAATTTTTGTTCTTCAATTTTATACTGGCGCTTTTGATACAAATAAGAATTAATAACACCAAGAGGAGCTTCATAAGAACAATCTCCCATTTCATAATCATAAAAAATACTACAAATTGGTGCACGCCAGTCGTAAATTAAATTGTCTAAATTTTCATCCTTTAAATAAGTCATACCAATATATATTTTTTGCTTTGGAACATCTTCTGTATCTACCACAATTGAAGCAAAATAAGGACTATCTTTGATTTTTAATAATTTTTTAAAATAATCACGCTCTCTTAATAAAAGAAAAGCTTCTTGTTCATTATCTGTGCGAACGGAATTTAACTCCTGCTTATCCATTCCTCCCTTATTTTCCCATGCATATCTACGAAATTCTTTGATTTTTTCTGCATCTTCAAAGATACCTTTTTCTAGGGTTCCAATTTTTGCATTTAAGTAGTTACACGTTTTTTTTAAGTTTTGTTCTTCTATTATTTTTTCTTGTTCGTTCATTTTTCAACCTTCTTTCTATTTTATAGAACAAAAAAATTCCCGAAAATAATCATTCGAGCTAGAAATAATTATAAGTTGTAAGTAAAAAGTCTATTTCATTGTAACGGAAGAAAAGAATCTTGTCAATTCCTAAAAATGAGAATAAAAATCCAAAGAATGATACAAATACGCTCTTTAAGAATAAGAGATATTTTGATATAATAAAAGTACAACATGGGAGGTTTTTATGTACATACCACTTAAAATAACAACAGACTACAGTTTATTAAAAAGTACAATAAAAATGGAGGATTTAATGTCCTTTTTAGTAGAAAAAAAAATAACCTCCTGCGCTATCTGTGATGAATATTTATATGGAGTAATGGAGTTTTATAACAAATGTAAAAAAAACAACATAAAACCCATTATTGGGCTAGAAATAACGATGAACAAAAATCCTATTTATTTGTATGCTAAAAACTATACAGGTTATCAAAATTTATTAAAAGTAAACACAATAAAAACAGAGCGAGAGCTAAATGTTGTCGAATTAGAAATGTATAGTAAAGAAGTAATGGCCATTATTCCAACATCTTCTTTATCTCTTTATAAAGAAATAGCAGCTATTTTTAAAAACACTTTTGTTGGCTACCAAAACGAATACGAAAAAACACACGCGCTCTTAAAAACCAAAAACATTGTTTTTGTAAATGATATTCGCTCTTTAAAAAAAGAAGATACCATTTGCTTAGATTACTTAAATATGATGGCAGAAGACCAAAAAATAAGCACTTATGAAATGCAAAATTATGAAAAAAATTATTTTAGAGAAGAAATTTCTTTGGAAGACCAAAAAACAACGATAGAATTTGCAAACCAAATCAATATAGAAATTCCTAAAAATGAAAATAGAATTCCTATTTATGATGCAAACATCAAAGATTCGTATGCCTATTTAAAAAATCTAACCCAAAAAGGTTTAAACAAACGATTAAATGGGAGTGTTTCTAAAAATTACGAAGAACGCTTAGATTACGAATTAAGTGTAATTAAAAAAATGGGATTTATTGATTATATTTTAATCGTATACGACTATGTTTTATTTGCGAAAAAAAACAATGTTTTTGTGGGACCTGGAAGAGGAAGTGCTGCTGGTTCTTTAGTTTGTTATACCCTTGGAATTACAGATATTGACCCCTTAGAATACAATTTACTGTTTGAGCGTTTCCTAAATCCAGAACGGGTAACGATGCCCGATATAGATATCGATTTTGAAAATACCAAACGGGGAAAAGTCATCGAATACATTCGGACTCGCTATGGAGACAAAAAGGTAGCATCTATCATGACATTTGCTACTTTAAAAAGCAAACTAGTACTTCGTGAAATGGCAAGAGTTCTAGAGTATAGTGACCGCGATTTTGAAGAATTGATAAAAGAAGTAAGCTCTCTAAAAAACTTACGAGAAAATTTAGAAAACGAAAAAATAAAACAAAAACTAGAAAAGAATAAAACATTACAAAAAATATACAAAATGGCTTTAAAATTAGAAGGCATCAAGAAAAACATTTCTACCCATGCTGCGGGTGTAGTTATTTCCAAAGTAGACTTAGAAGAAGTAATTCCGATTATTAAAATGGGAGATACAACTCTAACGGGAATTACCATGGAATACTTAGAAGAATTAGGACTTTTAAAAATGGACTTACTGGCCATTAAAAACTTAACCATGATTGCCAATATTTTGGAGTTGATTGAAAAAGATACAGGAAAGAAAATTCCCCTAAACAAAATAAACTTAAACGACAAAGCCGTACTAGATTTATTTACAAGAGCAGATACAACAGGAATATTCCAATTTGAAAGCAGTGGAATGCGTAGCTTTTTACAAAAATTAAAACCCAGAAACTTTAGTGATATCGTAGCTTCCATTGCTTTATATAGACCAGGGCCGATGGATAACATTGATTCCTTTATAAGAAGAAAAGAAGGAAAAGAAAAAATCGACTACTTAGTTCCAGCTTTAGAAGAAGTCTTAAAAGAAACGGAAGGCATTATGGTTTATCAAGAACAAGTCATGCAAATTCTAGCCATTGTTGCGAGTTATTCGTATGCAGAGGCAGACTTGGTAAGAAGAGCTATGAGCAAAAAAAAGAAAGAAATCATCGAAAGCGAACAAGAAAAATTTATTTCCCGGGCAATGAAAAACGGATACGATAAAAATATTTCCCAAAAAATATACGAATTAATACTGAAATTTGCAGGATATGGGTTTAACAAATCACACTCGGTATCCTATTCCCTTATCGGGTACCAAATGGCGTATTTGAAAGTAAAATTCCCAACATATTTTATAACCAATTTATTAAACATGAGCATCGGCAGTGAAATCAAAACCAAAGAATACTTAGCAGAAGCAAAAAGCCACCATTTAAAAATTGTACATCCGGATATCAACGAAAGTGATAGCATCTACAAAATAAAGGAAAGTGAACTCATTTTACCTTTATCCATTATCAAAGGACTAGGAAGTATAACCATAGACAGTATTCTAAAAGAAAGAGAAAAAAATGGTCCTTACGAAGACTTTATCGATTTTGCCAGTCGTACAATAAACAAAAATGTAAACAACAGAATCTTAGAAATTTTAATCAATGCGGGTGTATTTGATGTATTTGCTAACAAAACAACTTTAAAAGAAAATTTAAGCGCTGTTATAAATTATGCCGAACTGGCAAGTGATATGGATTCTCCTTTGCTTTTA
>CARMXJ010000014.1 GCA_949025205.1 uncultured Bacilli bacterium
AAAAAGAAAAGAGACTGTCTAGAAATTAATCATTTAATTTCCGGACAGCCCCTTTCATACTGCTATTTCTTTCTTTAACTTTATATTCTTTACGCATTCCTTTAATAAAGTTAAGTTTTGCACGGCGAACCATACCTTTTTTCACTACTGTAATTTTATCAATGGTTGGTGCATTTACTGGGAATACTCTTACTACTCCAACACCTCCGCTTTTTTTACGAACAGAGAAAGTTTCAGATACCCCAGAACCTTTTTTAGCAATTACAATTCCTTCAAAAGCTTGGATTCTTTCTTTTTTTCCTTCTTTTACCCAAACATCTACTCTTACAATATCTCCTACACGGAATTCTGGAACGTTTGGTTTCATGTGCTTTTTATTAATTTTGTCAACTAAATTAGCCATTTTTTCTTCCTTTCTATAATAAATATATCTTCTGTAATCTTAAATATATGTTATTCAGCGGATTACATGCTTAAAAAGCAGATTTATTATATCAAATAAAATTTTAAAATGCAAACTTGAATTATCTATGTTTTGTTTCTTCTGGTTCGTAAGAAGAAATACCTTCTTTTATGCAGCGTACTTCTGTTAAACATGTATAAATTCTTCCTACTATTTCATCTATACTTTTTCCATCTTCTATATCCTTTTCTAATCTTACTTGGATTTTTGCAAACATCATACTAATATATTCTGGATAAGAATTTGTACTTTTGTAAGAATCAATTGTCATATTTATACTTTGTTGTAACTCCAAAGTTGTTAAGTTATTTCTATGAGCTTCTATTAAATACTCTTCTATAGTATTTAATAAATATGTTTCTTTATCTACTTCATAAATCAAGTTATTATTACTTGTATTCTCATAATTATCATACGCTGTTAATCCTACAAAAGTAGCTATTCCAAATGCACATAATAATAAATTTCTTTTTTTCGTATTTTTTTCTGATTTATGAATGTTTTTTATACTCATTTTAAAACCCTCCTTTTTTTGCAAACGTTTCACATATTACCAAAAATTATAGTTTTTGTCAAATTTATCTTCCGCGCCCCTTTTCTAGCTCCTCTTCTTTTGTTTCTTCTAATAGGCGAATTGCTACTATTTTTTCTTTTACTTCTTGTTCTAAAACTTTGATTCTTTTTAAATATTTTTCTTGTTCTTGTTTTTCTAAATATTCCTTATATTTATTCCTTATAATGGCTTTTTCTTTGCTTATTTCATCTAAGGCCATGATACAATCTCCACTCGTTGTATCTTCGTCGTTTAGCACACTCAAAATAATAGAGGCAAGTTTGCGAAAAGATTTGTCTAATTTCTTTTTTAAAATAGGAATGGTCATTTCTTTATCCATTAAACTTAAGTTGCTAATTTTTATTAAATTATTGCTTTTGATGTTTGGTTTAAATAGATATCCTTCTTCCTCGTAGTTAAATTTCCCAATTTTTTTATTTTTGTTTTTCTTTTTAATTACATAATTATTCATAAACTCACCTTATTTCAATAAATCTTTTCTTTTTTCTTCTGTTTTTTTTAGTTGTTCTAACTTCCGCCATTCTTCAATTTTTTTATGGTCTCCACTTAAAAGGATGTCTGGAACTTTTAATCCTCTATATTCTTGTGGTTTTGTGTATGTCGGATAGTCTAATAAGTTATTTTGAAAAGATTCCTGTTCGTAGGAAGATTCTTTAATCACACCTGGAAGTAGTCTTATAATACTATCTGCTATGACCATTGCAGGAAGTTCTCCTCCTGTTAGGACATAATCTCCAATGGATATTTCTTCATCAACGAAAGCTCTTATTCTTTCATCAAATCCTTCGTAATGTCCACAAACAAAAATTAAATGTGTTTCTTTGCTTAATTCTATAGCTTTTTCTTGTTTAAAGGGTATTCCTTGCGGACACATTAAAATGACTTTGGAGTTTTCTTTTTTTACGGATTCGATAGCATCAATAATTGGTTCTGGTCGAAGGACCATTCCTCCTCCTCCTCCATAAGGTGTATCATCTACTTGGTTGTTGTTTAATTTAGAAAAGGTGCGAAAATTGATTGTATTTATTTCGACAGCTTTTTTTTCGATTGCTCGATGAATAATCGATTCTTGTAAAAAGTTCGTAAACATACCTGGAAAAAGTGTTAAAATGTCTATTTTCATACTATCAATCCTTTACTGCCCTTTACTTCTATTGTTCCATTTTCTAGGTCTACTTTTTTTATAAAGGCAGAATTTAGAGGAATATAGAAGTTCTTGGTGGATGCAACATATAACAAAATATTTAGCTTATTATACACAATATTTTTTACAATGCCTAGTTTTTCTTCATTTTCTACTACAACAAGTCCAATTAATTCTTCGTATAGGTATTCGTTTTGTTCTAAGTGTAAATCTTCTTTTTTGATATATACTTTTTTTCCTTTGTATTTTAAAACTTCATTGATGTTTGTATAGTTTTTTAGCATCACCATTTCAAAATCTTTATGATGCCGGTAGGTATTTATAGTTTCTTGTTGTTTTTCTTCCCCGATATACAAAGAAAAATTTGGAACAAAGACTCTTTCTTTTTTTTCAAAGTCACTTAAAATTCTTAATTCCCCTTTGATGCCATGTGTGTTTACGATTTTTCCTAAGTAAATAAATTTAGTCATGAAGCCCTCCTATTTCGTACATTAAAATACTTGCGGCAACACTTGCATTTAGGGATTCGCAGGTAGGATTCATCGGAATTTTTATGAGATAGTCTGCTAACTTTTTCGTACTTTCTTTTACACCATTTCCTTCGTTTCCAATCAATAAGACAAATTTACTTTCTTTTGGTATTTTTTTTATATTCTCTCCTTTTTCAACATTGGTTACATAAATTTTATGGTCGTTTTGTAAGTCAAGTAACGTTTTTTTTAGATTTTTACGCACAATGTTTATTTTAAAAAGCATACCTTCTGTAGAGCGAATTACTTTATCATTATATAAATCAACTGTATCTTCACTAAGGATTATGGTATCAAAGGAAAATGCTACAGCGCTCCTGATTATCGTTCCTAAATTTCCAGGGTCTTGTAAACATTCCAAAGCTAAAACTTTGCTTCCTATTTTTTCTTCTTTTAATTTATAACAAACGGCAATACTTTCAGAAATACTTTTTTGACTTGATATTTTTTGCATAATTTCTTTTGTTACATAAAAGTCGGCTTTTATTTCTTTATTAATGGAAATGATTTCTTTTATAACGTTTTTCTTTTGGGCTTCTAAAAGTAAATGGTCTCCTTCTATTAGAAATAGACCTACCTCATCTCGGTATTTTTTTTCTTTTAATTTACACCATTCTTTTACTCTATTGTTTTGTAAAGATTCAATAAACATACAATCAACTCCTTAAACGCTTTCTTGCTTCTTTGTATTTGGGATAGTATTTTTCAACATGACTCCAGAATCTGGAACTGTGATTTGCCTCATAGAAATGGCATAGTTCATGAATAATAACATAATCTAAAAGGTCAATGTCTTTTTTTAAAAGTTCGCTATTTAAAGTAATTGTTTTAGAACCTCGATTGTTTACCCCCCATCTTGTTTTCATATTGCGTATTTTCAAGGTAAATTTAGGGATATTATCGAAGTAAGGCAAAATGCGATTTAGTTCACTTTCAAAAATACGTTTGCATTCTTCTAAATAAAATTTATTTAAACTTTTTTCATTTTTTGCATAAATCAAATCTACATCAAAGTATGGTTTTTTTACAGTTTCATCATAACAAATCGTGTATTTTTTTCCTAAGTAGTTAAAGAAAGCATCGTTATAACTTGCCTTAGCAACACTTTCATACATTTTGGCTATTTTGGCATAATTATCATCGATAAGTTTTTCGATTTGATGTTCTGTCACCCATTTATTACAAGTTGCGTATAATTTCTTGTCTTCTTTAAAACGTAGATAGATATTTTTATTGTTTTTTCTTATTATCACGACTTCTACTATATCACCGTTTATGATTTTTTGCATAAGACTTCGCCCTCTTGTACCTATTTTATCATAATGAAAACACAAAAAAAAGTATTCGGTTTTTTGAATACTCTTTTACTTTTTTAGAATCCACGGCCTCCGCCGCCACCTCCTCCGAAGCCTCCTCCAGAAGAGAATCCTCCGCCAAATCCACTTCCACTTGATGAAGAAGAATTAGCACGAAGAGATGTTACTGCAGTACTATTGGAACTAATTGTACTTGTAAATATATTATTTAAAGAATTATAGAAATACCAATCACTAAATGTTGGATAATAACCTGTTGTATAAATGCCTGATGCTTCTAATTCTTTTATTTTTACATTCATAGTTTTTGCTACTTTTTCTGCAAGACCGAAAATAGTTGCATACACCATATAACGTTCCCATAAAATAATTTCTGGAAGTTCTTTGGTTTCAAATGTTCCAAAATCTTGCAAGAATTTTTTAAACGCTTTCCAGCGAGTATAATGGTCGTTTCCTTTTTTAGACCTTTTGGTAAACATTATTGTATATAGAAGGAAAATAGTTCCAACAAAGCCTGCTGCAAAGGTAATAGGAATCATCGCATCTGCCAAAATCATCAAGCTAATTAATGAAACTCCTAGTACAAAGAAGAACACTCCTATTCCTGTGGCTTTGTTATGTTTTTCATAAAATTCTTGTGCTTCGCCGTCTTTTACTACCTTATTTTTCCATTCTGTATAAGTATTTGAAAATTTTTCACAAGTTTTTGTACTTTTTGCATAATCTTTTAGTTCTTTGCTTGTAAGCACATTTTCTTTTCCAATAGTTTGGAATAAAAAGTCTATTAGATATTTCTCTGTTTCGTTGATGTTCTCAGTAGAAATTAATGTAAATTTGTATTCTTTTTTATTTTTATTTGTTGGAATCTCTTCTACCGAAATTACTTTTTTATAAATTAGATTCATAATGGATGCACTCATCGCATTTGGAGTAATAGCTTTATGCATCAAATAATCGATTACTTCTACATTATAATCTTCAATAAATTCTCGATTGTATTCATTTGTAAAATTGCTTTTGTATTCTTTATCGTATTTAAAATATACATAAAACCAAACTATAATTAAGGCGATATAATAAAATATCGTAATTCCTACAGCAGTGTAATATCTTTTTTTCAGCTTCTCTCTTTGGCGATTCATTTCCTCGGCACGTTTTGTTTCTACTTCAATAATTCCGTTTAAAGCTTTTTGCCCTGTTTTTTTAGTGACTAAATATTCATTTAGTAAAGATGCATCAAAGGTTGTTCTTATATCTACACTCTCATGGGCATCCAATTTTTTTACGGTAGCCATTAAATAAGTATTATCATAAGCATTGATTTCTCCACTCATTTCTCCATGTGCCCATACACGAAAATTATTTGATGTGTCTTTATCTGGAAGATTTACTTTGATTTGTAAATCTCTTATTGCATCATCATAACCACTTCCAATAAAAGTCCAGTAAAGTTCTGCGACATCTTCATGTAATACTAAAACATCTTCAAGAATATAAGTGATTTTAAATACTACTTTTTCATTGTTACTTTTAAAATACATTTTATAGCTATTTCCGTAGGTAATGTTACTTGCTACATACCCACCGTTTGCATATTTATTTTCAGTTAGAGTAGTAAAGCCACTTTCATTTATAGTATCAAAACTAACATTTTTTACTTTTTTAGCAGAAATGTCTTCTATTTTTAAGTTACTTGCATTATAAATTTGATTGTTTTCATATCCAACATCTTGTAACTGACTATTTTTATAAAAAATGTCTCGTATGTATCCATTAAAAGTACCATCTAAAACAATTAGTTCTGTAACTTTTAAATTTCCATTTTCTAATATATCTGCATTTATGTAGTAATTTGTAATATCATAATCAACGGTATCTGCTTTTGTAATCATTGGTATACATAATGCAAAAACGATTAAAACTCTTATTATTTTTTTCATAAACTATCTCCTATATAAAAGAAAATTTTAAGCAACTCGCTTAAAATTTAACTTGTACATTTTCTCTTTCTGTTTCGCTTGCTTCAAAGAATGCTTGACGCTCAAATTTAAACATAGATGCAACGATATTATTTGGTACTGTTTCAATTTTATTATTATAAGTTAATACTGTATCATTATAAAATTGTCTAGCACTGGCAATTTTTTCTTCTGTTTGTTGTAATTCTGTTTGTAGTTCTACAAAGTTTGTATTTGCTTTTAAGTCTGGATAACTTTCTGTTAAAGCAAATAATTTAGAAATTGCTTTGGTAAGCTCTCCATCTGCTTGCATTTCAGCTTCTGGAGTTGTTGCGCTTAAGAATGTATTTCTTGCTTTTATGACATTTTCTAAAGTTTCACTTTCGTGTTTTGCATATCCTTTTACTGTTTCTACTAAATTAGGAATTAAATCAAATCTCCTTTTTAGTTGTACATCAATTTGTGCCCATTGGTCTTTTACTCTATTTCTTAATACTACTAATTTATTGTAAGTACCAATTACCCATAAAATGATTAATACAATGACAACTACAATTCCTATAATAATATACTTAGCCATATAACTACCTCCTTTATGTTTCTATATTAACACAAGTTCTTTTTATTTACAATGTATCATAAAATGAATTGGTGAAATTATGAATTTTTTTACAGGTTTTTTAATTGGTGTTGTAAGTCTTATCCCAGGAATTAGTGGTGGAACAATTTTAGTCCTTATGAAAAAATATGAAGAAGTAGCAAATGCTATTACTCACTTTAGAAAAAAAGAAAATTTACTTCTTTTAGGTTCTCTTATCTTAGGTATTTTTTTAGGTACTGTTACTTTTGCTCGTATTATTGAATTGTGTTTTTATTTTATCCCTGATGCTACGATGATTTTATTTAGTGGTTTTGTTCTTTTTAATATTCCTAATTTTATAAAAAGTGAAAAAATAGCAATACATCCTGTTTGGTTCTTATTGGGTGTTTTTCTTATCTTTTTCTTATCGTTTTTTAGTAGCAATTTTCCGAGTGTAGTTTTGGATTATCCAAAAATCACTTTTCTTTTTCTTCTTTTATTTTCTTTTTATGGAGCGATTGATGGCTTTTTTACTATTCTGCCCGGAATCTCTGGTTCTATGGTGATGATGATACTTGGACCTTACTTTTTATATAAGTCGTTTTTAGCAAATTTAAGTTTTCAAAACATTGTATTTGTATTTCCTCTCCTTTTTTATTTTATTGGGGATATCTTTGGTTTTTATATTGGAAGTAAATTTTCTTTGTTTTGTTTAAAAAAATACCGAAAACCTTTTTTAAGTTTGGTTCTCGGTATGGTTATAATGAGCGCTTTTGTTATTCTTCCTGCTTTTGAATTCGATTGGCAAGCTATTTTTCATTATTGTATTCCTTTGGGTATTAGTTTTGTTTTTTGCACTATTTTAAATCGATTTAACTAGCCTTTTTTACAACAATTACAGGTCGAATTTTCTTAGAAGTTGTATGAGCTTCTACACTACCGCTCGCAGTATTTATACTGCTAACTCCACTTGTTCTTCCTCCAGCATTCATATACCAAATATTTGTATCTACGATACCTGCATCTAATGTAGAGTTTGGAATTCTTATATAGCCAGTATAATTGCCTATCCCATCACTAAAGTTTTGCTCTTTTAAATAATCAAGTGCAATTGCTTTTTGTAAAATAGCATTATTTTCTAACCAATGATTTACAATAATTCGGGCAATACTATTATCCCATCTATAATAATTATAAGTTACATTGTTGGTATAACTACAAACAGTTGGACGATAATTGTTATAACACATTAGAGTGGCATCATTTGTCCTAGCTCCTGGAATACCAGCATCTGTTAATGCTAAACGCAATTCCTCAGCATTTAAATATCTTTTTAATATTAATTTTGTTTCTGCCCCCATATCTCTAATTACAACCCAGGTATCTGAAGCATAGATCACTTCATCCCCAAAAGTATAATTAATTTTATTTCCACTAGCATTTAATTTATATGGTAAACTTACAGGGTTAAACTCCGATAGTCCATTTAAATATTCTTGTGTTTCTTTCTTTACATCGTTTAAAAGAAGTCTATTTTGGGCATAGTTATTTAAAATGACTAAAAGAACCATTAAAAAAACTAAAAAAAAGGAATATATTAAAGAAATAGCAATAAAACCACTATTGTTTTTCTTCATAATATTCCTCCTTTATTATTCAATATTATTATAACTTATTTCGTTAGTTTAAGCAAGAAATGTTAACAATAATTTTTAGAATATAATCTTCGAATGGCAGAACCAACCGTTCTTCCTAAATCTAAGACGGTAGAAATAGCCCTTGCAAATGCATTAATAAGAGTTGCATTTATCGTGATTCCTCCACCATTTATGCTATATAATTCTTGTTCTTTTAATTTCATTGTAAACCTCCTAATTAATTACATCGAAGGGGACGTAAAATTCCATCCACTACTCCCGCTAAAAATACGCCAATAGCTCCAATAGTTGCTAAAATGGCATATCGTAAGGCACCGCCTTCAATTTCTAATAACTCTTCTTCTTTTAATATCATGTTTAACCTTTCTACATCATTTTTATTATTTGTTTTATTATTTTTTCTTTGTTTTGGTATATTTGTAATTTTACAATTTCTTTGTTGTTCCCTTTAAATTCTTTTACTTTTAGTGTTATTTTTTGATAGGCAATATTGGAACTATCTAACATCATATCTTCAAAATCTACTTTTTCAATATCTACTTTTTCGTTATTTATTTTTATGCAGTCATATACAAATGGTGAAGTCAGTGTCTGCCAATAAAATGTTACGGAGCAATTTTCTTCTTCGCAAATCATTTCTGCATTTACATGAGTAATGTTATAGAATTCATAGGAACAAGAAAAGCAAAGTAATGCGAAAACAATGATAATTAGAAAACTTAGTAAAATATGTTCCCTTTTAGTTTGATTTAATAAATAACTTTGTAAATTGTATTTCAAATATTCTCTCATGCTGATGCTCCAAAATCGTATACTTTATCAAAATATTTATCATGGTTTTTATGACTTACATAAATAATTGTCTTGTCTTTAAAATAACTTTTGATATTTTTTATAATTTTGATTTCTAAATCGCTATTTACTTCACTTAATGCTTCATCTAATATTAGAATTTGGAAATCATTTAATAAAGCTCTTGCTAAGATGATTCGTTGTTTTTCTCCACCAGAAATATTTATAGAATCCTTTGCTAAAAAGGTTTCAAAACGTAATGGCTTTTTATTTATTATTTCTTCAATCTCACAAAGATTCATAATTTTCATAAATCTTTCTTCATTGATATTTCGATATAACAAAATATTGTTTTTTATGGTATCTTGCATTAAATTTTCTTTTTGACTGACATATGTAATATTTTTCCTTATAGTTTCTAGGCTATAATCATTAATATTAACATCATTGATTTTAATTTTACTACTGTTCGTTTCAATTAAACGGCAAATGATTTGACAGAGAGTACTTTTCCCACAGCCACTTGATCCTTTAAATAATACACATGTATTTTCTTTAATTGTTAGATTTACATTTTCTAATAATTTGGAAAAAGGGGTGTATGAAAATGTTAAATCTTTAATCGTTATATCTCCTTTTTTAAATTCTTTCAGTCCTATTTCTTTTTGTTCTTCTGGGATATTATAAAAATCACTGATTTTTTCTATACTTACTTTTACATAATTATAGTTTGGCAAAAGATTAATCATATTTTTAAAAGGATTTACAAAGAAAATAACTAAACTTTCAAATGTGATTAAATCCACTATGTTTAAACTTTTGTTTAAAATTTCTATAAATCCAAGAGATAGAATAAAGAAATTTAAGAGCTCTTCTATCGAAAAATTTAGAGTATTTGTTTTTATTATCGATTGATTCATTTTATGCAAACAATTTAAATATTTGAATAGACAGATTTCTATTTTTTGAAACATTATGGAAACAATATTTAAATTTTTTATCGAAATAAAAGAATCTAAATCATCGATTGTTCTTGATTGAAACTGAACTTCTGCATCGTTTACATTCAGAGCTTTTTTATATAGAATATGTCCCGAAATTATTCCACATATCGTATAAATGAATACAAATAAACAAAGAAGTAAAAAAAGTGTTTTATTTAAGCGATATAGAATAATTCCAACACTAAAAGCCAAGATAGAATCAAGAAATATAATAACTAAAATTTCTGAAAAAACATCTTTTATGTTTTCGAGTTCTTTCATTCTTAGCATAATTTCTCCAGTCGTTCTATCTTTCACAAAATAATTTGGAAGCAAAAATAAATGTTTTAAGAAATCATAATAAAGAATTCCATCTACATTTTTATTAAATAAGGCTTTAAAATAGTTTCGAAGATAATAAATTATAAATTTTATGAAATAAAGGAATAAAAATAGCGTGATTAGTATGGTTATTAGCTTTTTATCTTCATTTTGATTTAAAAAATTAGTAACTATTTTAAAATAAAATCCTGTAGCAATAGTAAATAAAGTAAATAAGAGAGTCAAGGAAATAATTTTACATACTGTTTTTTTATCTTTTTTTACAATTTCAAAAAGCATTTGGATTGTGTGTCTGTCGTTTGTTATTTTAGGTAGTTCGTATTTTGGATAAAGAATGATAATGTTTTTAGACCAAATGTTTTCAAAATCTTCTTTTTTCATTTTTACTTTGCCACGTGCTGGATCCATTATAATAATTTCTTGTTTTGTTATTTTATAAATAACTACAAAATGGTTCAAGTTGTTTAATTTCACATGAGCAATTGCAGGAAGTATTATTGTATCTAACTCTTCTATTTTTTCTAAACGAACACCATAAGAATCAAATCCATAATTTTTAGCAGTTTCTACTAGATGATACGCCGTTGTCCCCTCCAAAGATGTCTGAGTATCTTGTCGTAGTTTTTCTATGGGAATGTATCCTTCATAGTGTTTAATAATAGAAAGTAAAGAACATACTCCGCAATCTTTTAAATCTTGTTGTCTTACTATTACATTTTTCTTCATTTTTGCCTCCTACTACATATATACAAGGCAAATTTGTGTTTTCCTTTATTTTTTTACTTTTACAAAGAAAAAAAAGACTCAAATTACAGTCTTCCCTTCTACACTAGTTTTTCTTTAGATTTTTTTTCTTTTTCTTATATTTTGACTTTGTTTTATCTCGAATGGATTTCATAATGTCAAACTCTTTAGCATTTGTCATTTTCAAATTTGGAAAAGCTTCTAAAAGTCTTTTTGGATAGGCTTTAAATTTTTCTACTTTGTCTTTTATTAATTTTTCTAGCATCCCAGGAATTTTTGCTAGTTTTTCTTTTTTTAGTTCTTCACATATAATAATTCGGTTTCGTAAATTATAAGCAATTACAACGGAATAAATCCAATCGATAATAAAAATAAAGAGTAAGCTATAAGCTGTGATATTCATGGCTATTTGAGACATTTTCTCTAATAAATTTCCTATAAAGGGTTGGGCCATATAAATAATCAGTAAAGAGCCAAATCCAAACAAAAGTGTATTTTGTAAGCAGACACGACCATGAATATGCATCTTCATATAAGAATAATCCCACCATTTGTTATGAAAGATTTTCTCTAATAAAAAACTTGTAAAATATTCTAAACAAGATGTAATAAGAGCTCCTAAGACAAATACAAGCACTGGGTCCTCTTTAAATCTTAAAAGAGCAAATAAAATAAATAAACTCCCTACTCCATATATAGGACAATAAGGCCCACATAAAAATCCACGGTTTACTAATTTTTTTTGCACAATGCTACTTGATATAATTTCACAAATGTATCCAATAAAACTATAAATAAAAAAAATTAAAATATAATAAGATAAATGCGTTAGCATATAACCACCGTATTTATTATAACATCTCTTTTTTTTCTTGTAAATTGCCTTTATGTAATCATAAATGTTTACCTGTTACATAAACTTTAACAAGTTGGAGGGATATAATGATTAATAAACAAGGTTTATGGTTTGTAACATTATTTAGTTTAATATTAGTTTTAAGTATTTATTATGTAACCGTTAAAAATGATGAAGTCCTTTCGGTACCAACCGGAAGTATAACCGAAGACATGCAAGAGAAAGTAGAAGCAACCGAAAGCAGTATTTTGGTATCTTTGCGTGTAAAAGATGAAGAAGAAATGTTAGCAGAGATGGAAAGTTTACAAACAATACTTCTAGATGATAATGCTTCTTTACAAGAAAAAAACGATGCTTATAATTCTCTTCAAACCTTGAATGCTACTAAAGGAAAAGAAGAAAGTTTAGAAAAAAAGATTAAAGAAAAATTTAAATTGGATTCGTTTATTAAAATTAAAAATGAACAAATTAGTGTAACCATTGCCAGCAATGAACATAATAGTACTTTAGCTAATAACATTATTAGAGCTATTCAAGAAGAATATGAGACAAAAATGTACATTGTGGTTAAATTTCAAGGATAACTTTCTTTTTTAGGCGTATTTACATCACTTAATATTTAATACTTCATAAAATATTATAGTTACAAAGTATTAAGTAGAAAGTGAGGAATTCGTATGAGAAAAGGTATTTTAACGGTTCGTGAACAAGAAGTTTTTGAACTACTCGTTTTAAATAAATCAACAAAAGAAATTGCTGAGTTTTTGGGAATCAGTGAAAAAACAGTACGCAACCATATTTCCAATGCTATGCAAAAATTAGGAGTTAAAGGTCGTGCTCAAGCTGTTGTTGAATTATTAAAACTTGGAGAAATTACAATAGATTAAATTCTAAATGCTCATCTAACTTAGATGAGATTTTTTTATTTTTTGGTATAAAAAAGAATTTTAAAAATATAGTTTATTAGGTGAAAAATGATGTTAAAAAAAGGTATCTTAAGACGCGTAACGATTTCTTCTTTGGCACTTCTTATATTGTTAATTACCTATTTGTTTCCTACTAAGTTAGAAAATACTTCTTATGAGCAAAAGCTTTCTTATACGGAAGTGCAAAAAGGGGTTGTATATTTATTAGATAAAAACCAATATGTTTCTAGGGTCAATATGGTAATTTCTAATAAAGAAGCAATCGAAAAAGTAAAAGAAATTATATCCATTTTAACTATTCAAGGAAAAAGCAATGAATATATTCCTAATAATTTTTATGGAGTTATTCCTATGGGTACAACTTTGCTTAACGTTACTTTAGAAGAAGGTCTTTTAAAACTCGATTTTTCAAAAGAATTCTTAAATATAAGTCAAGAATTAGAACGAAAGATGGTAGAATCAATTGTATATTCTCTTACAGAAATGGATAGTGTACAAAATATTTTAATTTTTGTTGAAGGTAAACAGTTAACAGAACTTCCCTTTAGTAAGGAAAAATTGCCTACTCTTTTAAATAAGGATTTTGGTGTCAACAAAATTTATGATATTGAGAGTATAAAAGATACATCTAAAACTACGATTTATTATGGGAGTAAAACAGATGAAATGTTTTATTATATTCCGGTAACGTATGTAAGCAATGAAAGCCAAGAAAAGGTAGAAATTATTGTCGAAAAGTTAAAAAGTTCTCCCCTTTATGAATCTAATTTGATTAGTTATTTAAATGCTAATGCTGAGATTACCAATTATGAAATTAAAGAAAAAGAAATTAAACTTTCTTTTAATGAATATTTGCTTGATGGTATAGAGAATTCTACTATTTTAGAAGAAGTGCAATATACGATTTATTTGTCCTTGCGTGATACTTACCATATTGAGCAAGTAGAGTTTTCCGTACAAGAAGGCGACAAAAATGTAAATTTGGTTATAAATTCTCTTGAATAATCCAAAATATTATTATATAATCAGTTATGAAAGCTGATTTCTGTCCCGGTAGCTCAGCCGGATAGAGCATACGCCTTCTAAGCGTACGGTCGAGTGTTCGAATCACTCCCGGGACACCACTTTAAGCATTATAGTTCCTTAGAAATAAGGAGCTTTTTTATTTTTAAATGCAGTTTGTATGCTATGCATTAAAAATAAGTCTATAACGTTATATTACATTTTTATTTTGACAGTTTTCTTTGGCGGATTACTGGTAAAACGTATAATGGTTCTTTTCTATTATCCTTTTCATTCAGCTTTTCACATAAATACTTATGATTATCTAGTAAAAATTGTAATTTATAATATTCGTTATTATTTGCTCTTGTTGGATAAAACCAATTTTCAAAGTAAATATGGAGTTGAGAAATTTTTATGTCTTCTTCTTTTATAGCTCCCCCAAATAAGATTTTTTTTAAATCTTTATACATTTCTGTACAAGAATATAATATATCATAAAAAATACAAAAAAGTTCTTCCAGTGTTATAAAGTCACTTTTGTTTTCTTGATCATAATTAATTGCATATTGTATACTTTCTCTTAAATTGCACCAACCACTATAGTCACGATAATTATTTGCAACCCAAAAACTTTGTGGAATATTTATTGAGGATATATTCCACAATTGTGCTAATAATTGAAATTTTTCTTTATCTATTAAAGAAGTATCTATATAATAAAGGGTTTTCCTTTTTTGATTTTCAACAGTACTTATATAATATAAACCATTATAATCTAATTTAAGATCCGAATAATTTTTAGGTAAAGCTGTTGGTTTTTTTAAGTCTTTTAAACCTATTATAATATTTTTTTCTTTTTCCTCATATTTTTGTATTTCATATTCTTTTGGAATTGTATATTCTTGCATCCATCCGTTCTTCTTTATGAATAGGATTTTATTTGGACTAAATTTTATTTCTATATTTTTACTACTGGTAATACTAATTGCTGCCATTTTTTCTCCTTTAAAAAAAAGAAAAGCGTTTCTACTTTTCTTCTGCTATTTTTATTACTTCTTTGTTTTTGTAATTTCCACACTTTGTACAAGCACGATGAGGTCTTATAGCTGCACCACATTTAGAGCATTTCTCTATAGCCCCTACCTCTTTTTTTAAGTGAGTACGACGCATTCTTTTTTTTGTTTTACTCGTTCTTCTAAATGGAACAGCAAATCTTTGAATGTCCAGTTGTAACATGATCTCACTCCTTCCCTTCCTTTAGTAGCTCATTTAATTTTGCTAACCGCGGGTCTATTTTTTTAGTATTTTCATTTACTAGTTCCCAACCTTCTCCATGTAATGCTAATGTTTCACTACTTCTATTTGAAGCACTTATGGGAATCTCTAGTACAATATTTTCCCATAAAATCTCGCTAATATCAAGTGTATTTTTGCTTTTTTCATAAAAATTTTGGCAAGATTCTTCTAAATTTTCTATTTTTTCTTCTATTTCGCAAGTAAAAGGATATTCTAGCGGGTCAAGTGTTATAGCATCTTCTAAAATAAATATTCCTTTTGCTTCTAAATTTAAGACTAAATTGTTTTCATAATCATAGTTTATATTACCCATTATATGCAATGCTTTTAAATCTAGAATATCGGTATTTTCATATAGTTCTTTTACTAAAGTGATGTCTTTATCAATTTCTAATCCATTAGTTGGAATTTTATTTAATTCTATAATCATTTGTTTTCACCTATTCCTATTATATCCTAATCCAAATGAGAATCCAAGTATAAAGATTTATAGAGTTTTTTTGTTTCCTGTGTTACACTAAATTCAAGTTTAAGGAGGCATGCTATGGAAATCATTGGTCTTATTTGTGAATATAATCCCTTTCATAATGGTCATTTATATCATATCAAAAAAATAAAAGAAATGTTTCCAGATTCTCTTTTAATACTTGTTTTGAACGGTTATTTTTTAGAACGGGGAGAAATTAGTATTTTAACCAAAGAGGATAAAGTAAAACTTTCTTTAGAATATGGCATTGATATTGTACTAGAACTACCTGTTTTGTTTGGAACACAATCTGCTGATATTTTTGCAAGTACTGCTCTTACTATATTAAATTGTTTTGGAGTAGAAAAACTTGTTTTTGGAAGTGAACTTCATAACATGAATGCACTAACAGAAATTGTTGAAAGTATTGAAAATCCTCTTTACAATGAAAAAGTGAAAACCTTTCTTAAAACAGGAATGAATTATCCTACTGCCTTAGCAAAAGCTATATCTTCTCCATACGACTTTAATAATCCCAATGATTTGTTAGCCATTTCTTATATTAAAACCATAAGAAAAGAAACATTTCCTATAGAATCTATCTCTATAAAAAGAACAAATGATTATCACGATTTAGAAAGTACAGATACAGTAATTAGTGCTTCTAATATTCGAACTAGATGGAAAAATGAAGAAGATATCACAAAATATTTACCCAAGGACAGTAAAGATGCTCTTTTAAAAGAAAACGATGAAATCTTTTTTAAATTATTAAAGGCTAAAATTTTAACAACTCCTCACCTAGATTCTTTTTTAACGGTTGATGAGGGTATTGAAAGTCGTTTAGTAGACATGATGAAAAAAAGTATAACCATGGAAGAATTTCAAAACAATGTAAAAACAAAACGTTATACGTATAATAAAATTAGAAGAATGTGTGTTCATCTTCTCCTTGGTATTACAAAAGAGGATAATAAAAAGGCTACTCTAGCTTATATTAAGGTGCTTGGATTTAGTAAAAAAGGCCAAAATTATTTAAAAACAGTAAAAAAAACAAATCCTTTACCTATTACTGTAGATAAAAATTCTTTGCAATATAAAACAGAAATAAAGGCTTCTTTGGTCTACGACTTAATTATGGGTACAAATACTTATGTATTTGAAAAACACAATTTTCCAATTAAAAAGCTCTAATGACGATTAGGGCTTTCTTCTACTGTTAAAAATTGTTCTTTATAAATAGCAAATTCTTCATATTGACTTATTTTAGTTAGAATATATTCTTGCAAAGATGCTACCGCATATGTTCTTTCCTCTATAATGGCTTTTTGTATTTCTTCTTCGGAAATTATTATATCTTGTTTTGATGTTTCTGTAACAATATTTAAGAGAATTCTCAAAATGACTATACTTTTTGTTCTTTTCTTTTTAAAGGGTTTTCCATAATCTTGTAATACATCTTTTAACACATTTATTAATTGAAGATAAACATTTATATTTTCAATACTTTCTTGGTATTTCTTTTTAAAAGCATCTATTTTAGTAAACTCTTGTCTTTTTTCTATTATTTGTTTATTTAGTTGTAAAAAAATAATTTCATTTTTTAATTCTTCTAATACATATTGATAAGCTTTTCTTGCATTTAGAGAAGTTATAGCTTTTTCATGCTTTTTCAGCTCTTCCTTAAATTGATTTTCATATTCTTCAAATTCCATTAAAATCCTTCTTTCAACGATTCATTGTCTCTTTTTGATATCTAGCAAAATTCAAATTTTCTTCACAACTAACTTTTTGCAGAAGAAAATCTTTTAAGAAATATACATTATGTGAATAATTCAATATGGGTATTTCTTCTGTTTCTATTGCTTTTATTATTTGTGAAGAGACTTCCTCAAATGTTGCTATATCTCTTTTATATGCTTCTAACAATATTTCTAATAATGCACGAATATATAATAAAGTATTCTTATTTTTTATTTTTGCATCTTTATAAAACTCAGATGTTATATTATGCATAGCTTCTAAAATAGTAAAATAAGTATCAATTACTTTCTCTTGTTCATCATAATACGTCATTAATCTATTAAATCCACTTAACATTATTTTGGTACTTTTTGAAATAACGGTCTCTTCTATACTTGGAAATTGTATTTTTATAGCTAAATATTCTCTTTCTATTTTTTTGCTAATTTTTTGAGTACCTTTTCTTTCTTTATGAGCGTCATAAAATAAAGCTTTGATATCTCTTAAAATTGATTTATATATTTTACTCATTTGTTCGTTTTCTGTTTCAAGAGTCCATTGGTTTAAATAAGTAGTAAATAATTCTTCATATTCCATAATTTTCCTTCTTTCATTGGCCGTTATATTATTCCTTTTGGAATATTTTGTCAATTGGTTACTAGACCACCATTTTTAATAGTTGTTCGCATCCTTCTTTGAAATCAAAAATTTCCAATCTTTCGTAAAGTTCAAAGTATTCTAATAATTCTTGTGTTGTTTTCTTTTGTAAAAGGACATTTTTAAATTCTCTTAAAACCGTTTTTGGGTATTTTAAATATTTTTGAAATAGTAAAATTGTATAGTAGAAAGAAATATAATATTGATAGAATCGTAATTTATAAATCTCAAATTCTTTTTGATTAGAAATAATTTCTTTCGCTTTTATTACCATACTTTGCATATCTAATAACGTTTGCATTCTTTGATTTATTATGTTTCTTTTTGTATTTTGTCTTTTGTATTTCATTTGAACAAATTCGTAAAGCATGGGTAAGACATCCGCATGCCTTAGTAAATTTTTCCATTCCTTAACATTTGTATCTTTTAAAAGATGGATAATTTCATGTCCAATATATACATAGGAAAAATCATCTAAATAATATGGCATTCTTAAACTATAAGGAATTTGATTTTCTTTAAAAAGAACTTCATAATATTCACTTGTAGACATTTCGATTATTATGCTTTTTAGAATTTCAAATGTTTTTTTACTAATTTCATTGGTAGGAATATACGGATTTGATACAAAATTATCTTCAAATTCTAGTTTTTCTTCTTGAAAGTGTCTGTTTAATTCTTTATATACTTTCTTTAGTTCTGCTTCATAAAAACTTGGATAAAAGGTTATTTTTCTATTTCCTTTAAATTTGTTTATATATGTCAAAGCAAATTCCGCCATTTCCTCTTCAAAAGTAGTAGGTAATGTTAAATTATCCCTTTCAATAAATTCTTTATTTGTTCTTATTTCTTGCTGTATTTTTGTTTCCACCTTATGAGCCTCCCATTTAATTGCTACTATAACAAAAACAGATTATTTTTGGCAAGTGGGACAATAATAGGTACTTCTTCCACCTATTTTTTCATTTTTTATTTTACTATGGCAAATCATACATTCTTCCTTTTCTCTTTTATGAACCATCAATTCTTGTTGAAATCTTCCCGTAACCCCAAGACTTGAGGTATAACTTTTAATAGTTGTACCACCTAGTTCTATGGCTCTTTTTATAATTTTATCTGCTTCTGTTACAATCAATTTTGCTTCACTCTTTGTAATGGAGCTCCCTTTTTTAAACGGATTAATTTTCGATGCAAATAGCACTTCATTGGCATAGATATTTCCAAGACCACTAATTATAGTTTGGTCTAGTAAAATGGTTTTAATGGGAATTGTCTTGTTTTTCAACTTTTCTAATAGATAGTCTGCCGTTAATTCTTTCTCACCTGGTTCAAAGCCTTGTTTTGTAATAGACTCGCAAGTTTTTAATTCTTCTTTTTTTATTAAGTTCATGCGACCGAATTTCCTTGTATCATGGTATCTTAAGTCTGTATTGTCGTTAAAAGTAATGATAATATGTTCATGTTTAACAATAGGCTCCTCGCTATTTTTTAAAAAGAACTTGCCTTCCATGCGTAAATGGCTTAATAGATAATAATTTTCTAATTCAAATAACAACCATTTCCCTCTTCTTTTGATATCTACAAACTGATTGTTTTTTAAATTATTTTTAAATTCTTCTACATTACTTTCTATCATTTTCTCATAAAGAACTTTTACCGATTTAATTCTTTTATTTAGAATTTGTTTTTTTAAAGTATTACGTACAGTTTCTACTTCAGCTATTTCGGGCATAAAATTCCTCCTTTTTATTAGGCAATTTTCTTATTTACAATTTATCTATTTTATTTATGAAAACTTACTTTTTTATTCTTCTCCTATTCCTTTCAATACTTTTTGCATAAGTATTCTTCAAGTGTTCCATGTTTGTCCATTATTTCTTTTGCTATCTCTACAGAACCTACATATCTTATATGCCAAGGCTCATAATTGTACTTTGTAATTTGTTCTTTTCCCTTTGGGTAGCGAATAATAAAACCAAAATTAGAACAGCATTCTTCTAAAAAAGCATAAAAAGGACTAAGTTCTTCTTCAAACCCACAAAGCCATAATTCATTCTTTTGTAAACATACATCAATAGCAAGTCCAAGTTCATGCTCACTATATCCTGGTTTTGCTACATAAGCTTCTGCATATTCAGTACCTTCATCGCTTTTTATTTGTTTGTAAATTTCTTCTTGTAGTTCCTTTGGACGATAAGCACTTTCGATTTCTGCATTATAGCCATTTTCTTTTAGAAAACTTTGTAATTTTTTCCAAGCTATTGCTGTATTTTCCTCTAGATTACTATCTCTTTGGCATTTAGGATATTTTGACTCATAAGGAACAATTTTGTAATTTTTGTAATATTTTATAGAGTTTTCGCGATTTACTAACGTCAAATATTTTTTAGTTGATGAAACTAACCAATCAAATAATGGGTTTTCTTCTTCTATTTCTGGATGAAATTGAACTCCTAATAATAAAGCTCCCTTTTCTTTGTATTCCACTGCTTCTATCACTTTATCTTCTGCCTGGGCACTTACAAGTACATTTTTTGGTGTTCTTGCAATAAACATTCCATGTAAACTTACTACATTTAAATCATCACAACCAAAAATTTCATGCAATAAACTATTCTTTTGTATATTTACTTTATGTCTAGCCTTATCTATTGTTTCTTTTTCTTTCGTAACAACATGTAAATGGATATTTTCATCTTCTAATTTTTTTAAATAGGGTTTTGTTTCTTTGTTTAAGTCATAAGTTTCTTTAAAACTTTTTGCTTGATTTTCTTGTTGATCTTCTAACACATTTAACAAAGTAGCAATCGTTTGAGCACCGAGACAAATCCCTAGCATAGGCTTATTATTTTTTACGGCATCTTCTATTAGAGGAATATATTCTTTTAAAATTTTGTTTCCTCCAGGCCATAAGTAACCATCACATAAAGAGGTATATAAGGAAGCATCTTCTAAAATTCCAAGAGGAATACCTCCACTTTTCTTGATTTTTTCACTATACATAGTGACAAAACTCGCTCTATCTTGATAAGGGTCATTTGCATCATTATTTAAATTGATAGTAGGAATAATTCCTATAACTGGTTTTTTGGTCATATCATACACTTCCTTTATCTATTTGATTTAATAAAGCTATCAAAGTATCGAATTCTTTAAAGTTTTCCATATAAGGGACATGAGTAAAATAACTTTTGTATCTATTTCTCTTACCTCTAAGCATTTTAAGACATTGTAGTAAGCAAAATTACAATAGGATGTTCCTGGATTTTGGCTTATCCTATAGGTAATTTTATTTTTATCTAAAATAGCAAGTAATTTTTCCAAAGGAAAATTAGTTTTTAAAAAATTCTTTTTCTGTTTACACATTACTTCTATTGCTAGACTTTTAATTAAAGGTTTTTGTCCAAACATAATCACATAATCTTGTTTTTTTGTTTCAAATAATGCATCAATTTCCTGAATTATTGTTGTATAGTCATTCGTAAAAAGAAATTTAGAATACTGATTAGAGACTTTATCTATTAAGGTTGTAGAACAACTTTTGTCATTTTTATGTGCTTTTTTAAATCCTGTTAATAATACTCTATTTTGTCTCATACCAATCTCTTCCATAGTCACTACTTACTTTTAACGGAACAGAAAGTTTTATCGCATTCGTCATTTTTTCTGTTACGATTTTGGTTACTAACTCTTTTTCGCTTTCGATTAAATCAATGATAAGCTCGTCGTGTACTTGAATTACTAATTTGCTTTTTATATTTAGGCGTTTGAATTCTTCATAAATGTCAATCATGGCTTTTTTTATGATGTCCGCACTTGTTCCTTGTATTGGTGTATTTAGAGCAATTCGCTCTCCTGCTTGACGTACCATAAAATTAGAGGAATTTAATTCTTCAATTTCTCGTTTACGATTAAATAGAGTTCTTACGCTTCCTTCTTGGTAAGCTTCCGCTACAATTTCATCCATATACCGTTTTACTCCAGGATAGAGTTCATAGTATTTTTCAATAAATTTTTTGGCTTCTTTGGCGCTGATTTCTAGGTTTTCTCCAAGCCCAAATCCACTTATCCCATACACAATTCCAAAAATAACGGCTTTTGCTGTTGAACGCATTTTCTTAGTAACTGCCATTTCGGGAACTCCATAAATATCTGATGCAACTTTGGTGTGAATATCCGCATCATGGATAAAAGCATCTATTAGTTCTTGACTCTTTGAAATATGAGCCAAAATTCGTAGTTCGATTTGTGAATAATCGGCGCTTAAAAATGAGTCGTTAGAAGGTAGGAATGCTTTTCTAATTTTTCTTCCTCCTTCATCCCGGATAGGAATATTTTGAATGTTTGGTTCTACAGAAGATAATCTTCCTGTACGTGTTAAGGTTTGTTTGAAAATGGTGTGTACCCTACCATCTTCGTAAATAAAGTTTTCGAGCCCTTCGATATAAGTCGAATAGATTTTCGATAAATTGCGGTATTCCAATACTTTTTCTATAATAGGATGACTTCCTAACAATTTATGCATTACTTTTACATCGGTCTTGTATCCTTTTTGGGTTTTTACTCCACCTGGTAAACCTAATTTTATAAATAAGATTTCTCCTAGTTGTTTGGTACTTGCGATATTAAATTCTTCCCCTGCCAAATTATAGATTTCATGCGATATGCGCTCGATTTTAATTTTTAACTCTTCTTTCATTTCTTCTAGAATATGACGGTCCACTTTTACTCCGGTTATTTCCATATCGGCTAGGACAGATATTAGAGGCATTTCAATAGTAGAAAATAATTCAAACATATCTTCTCGTTTTAAATCCAAAACAAACTTATCACGGAAATCGTAAATAAATTTACTTTTTAAAGCTATTTCAGGAATGATTTTTTCTAGTTCAAAATTTTTTTTGGCAATTGTGTCTTCGTATAATTCTACTTCATACCCCTCTGGTTTCATTAGATAAGCAATGTCATCTTTTATGGTGTAATTTAAAAGATAAGTGGCAAGCATTAAATCAAAGTTGACTTCAGTTAAAGAAATACCTAATTTATGTAAGGATACCATATTTTTCTTTAAATCAAAGGTATATAAAATTTTGTCTTTTAATTTAGGAATACACTCTTTTATAAATTCTTTTTTTATATAATACGTATTTTCTTTATCTGTTAAAGCCATTCCCAAAATATTTCCAGTATGGTAATTTGGACTATCTACTTCAATATAGAAGGATACAATGTTATCTAGTTTTAAATCTTCTGGATTTTCTAGTTTTATGATATTTTCTAAGTTATTTACTTTTTCTTTTTTATCAAATTTTTTTAATAGAGAATAAAATTCTAGTTCTTCGTAAATACTCGATAATTCTTCACTTTCCACCGGCTCAAATTTTAAATCTTCTAAATCTTTTATATCTAAAGGAACTTCATTATAAATGGTTGCAATCTCTTTACTTACAAAGGCCATATTTTTATCTGCTAATAGTTTTTCCTTCATTTTCCCTTTTATTTCCTCGATATGCTCGTAGATGCCTTCTACTGTTTTATAAGTAGCTAGTAAATTAAGGGCTGTTTTTTCTCCTATTCCTTTGACTCCTGGGATATTATCAGATGCATCTCCCGCAAGGGCTTTTAAATCGATGATATGAATGGGTTCTATTTTAAAGTCTGCAAAAAAGCTAATTGGATTGTAACGAATGTGCCCTTTTTGTTTTAATAATTTCATATCGACTTGGTCATTTATAAGTTGTAATAAGTCTCTATCGCTTGAGATAATGGTCGCAACAAAATTTGGGTCTTCTACTACTTTTTTAGAAAGAGTTCCAATAATATCATCTGCTTCATACGGAGCAAGTTCAAAATATTTGATTCCCATTCCTTTTAATATTTTTCTAGCATAAGGCATTTGCATAATTAACTCGTTTGGTGTTTCTTTTCGACCATCTTTGTAAAAATCATATTTTTCTGCCCGAAAGTTTTTGCCAATATCAAAAGCCACAGCTATATACTCTGGATTTTCTTCCGCAATAATTTTGTTCATCATGGAAACAAATCCATAAAGGGCATTGGTTGGAAAGTTTTTCGAATTTTTCATCATTTTTCCAGTATAAGCGGTTGCATAATAACTCCTAAACAAAAGGTTATTTCCATCTACTAATATTAATTTTTTCATTACATCCTCCCTATATAACTACATTATATCACGTATAGTCTTTTTATTATTTGCAAAATGCAAAAAATTTCTTTATTCTATTTTTTCTTCTAAAAGCATTCGCAAAAATTCAGTACTTCCTCTGGATAAATAATCTTTTTTTAGAGCAATGATGCCAAAAGTTCTTTTGGGAATTTTAGGAGTTACGTCTAGTTCGTAGATTTCTTTGTTTTGTAATTCTTTTAATACATATTCTTTTGTCACCACTCCGATTCCATAGCCAATTTTCGTAAATTCGATTAAAAGATTAGAACTAGCAATTTCCATAACACTATGGAGTTTTATTTTATTGGTAAGGCAATACTTTTCGATATAATCTCTAGAACTGGAAGGCTGTTTTTGGAGGAGAATAGGATAATCTACAATTTCTTTTAGAGTCAACTTTTTGGAAGCTAATTCTTTATAAGCATCACTAGCAATAAATATGTCTTGCATTTCTCCAATTTTGGTATATAAAAAATCATCTTTTGTTTGCAAGGGAAATTTCGCAATAATAAAGTCAATTTTTCCTTTTTTTAATTCCACTTTTAACATACTTGTGGGGTCTGTACTAATTTCAAAAGTTACTTTTGGATATTTTTGATGAAAGATACGAATGTATTTTAAAAGATACGTTTTGGTTAATGTGGTGCTTACTCCTATCCTGATGGTTCCAGATAGAATGGTGTTGTTGTCACTTATCTTTTTTTCGGCAAGTTCGAAAGCATTTAATCCGTTTTTGATATCTCCATAAATTAATTCGCCTTCAGTAGTAAGTGTTACTCCTTTTTGGCTTCTGATAAACAATTTGCAATGCAAGTATTCTTCTAAATTTTTTATTTGTTTTGTAATAGCAGGTTGCGAGATGTGCAATCTATCACTTGCTTTTGAGATATTTTTTGCATTTGCTACTTCATAAAATATTTTCCAAGCATCTAAATTCATTTATAACCTCCAGTTATACTTTTTATAAAATATATATATTTTTATTATAGAAATAGCTATGTTATATTGTCAATAGAAATAGGAGTAGAAATATGGAGTTGTTGGAAAAAGAATTGTTGGAAAAACAAAAAAGAAAAATAGAAGAGACTGAAAATTTATATGCCATGTTGAAAGCTTTTTGTGAAGAAAATCATTATGAGAATGCTTTAAAAGCACTGCCTTTTGCAAGAAAGGTGCATGAAGGAGATTATAGAAGAGGTGAAGATAAAGCACCTTATTATATTCATCCTTTAAGAGTCGCTTTACAAGGAGCTCTTTTAGGACTTGGTGATATATACATCGCAACTGCAATCCTTCATGATACGAAGGAAGAGAAGAAACATTGCAATCTAAATGCATTAGATGTTACGGAAGAAATTAAATTTTATGTGAATGTTCTTACTTATAAAGGAACTAAGTTTTCTCTTAAGGAAATCGAGAAAAAAAGAGAAGCACAAACTCCTTATTATAAAGAAATTGAAAAATACTATATCACTACTTATTTAAAAGGAATTGACCGAAGAGATTGTTTATCTACTATGACGGGTGGTGCTTTTGAAAAGGAAAAAATGTTTGAATACCTTGATGAGACAAATACCTTTTTTCCAACGCTTTTTGAGAATGCTCGCGCACATTGGCCTGAAGATACTATGAAATTCTACTCTATCGAAAATGATATTAATGCATTAGTACAAACCGTTAGCGGTATATGGATGATGGCGGATGATGAAATAGTACAGTTAAAAATGGACAAGTATAGACTAGAAGACGAGTTAAAATTAGCAAGAAAAATTTCGTAAAAGAAAAAAGCCGATTTGGCTTTTTTTAAAATAAACTTAATTGGCTTGTTTCAGGCATTCCTTCAAATATACCCATAGTACGCATACGCTCAACCGTTGATTGGTTTACTTTTCCACGTGTACTAAAGTCTTCTACGCTGTAAAATTGCTTTTGACTTCTTTCTTCTATTATTTTTGTAGCGACGGCATCCCCTAGTCCATCCAGACTACTGAATGGTAAAATAAGGGCATTTTCATCTTCTATCATTACAAAGTTGTCGCCTTCGCTTTTCTTTATGTCAATCATTTTAAATTTAATGCCTCTAGCTGTTGCTTCTAGAGCAAGTTTTAATGTTTCTAATAAAGAAGCATCTTTGTTTGTGGCATCGTATCCTTTGTTTTGAATTTCTAACATTTTGGCTTTTATAGCATCATACCCTTTTACCATGCATTCTGGGTCAAAATCTGTAAAGCGAGTAGAAAAATAAGTACAATAGTAAACTAAAGGTTTATGCACTTTATACCAAGCAATACGAAATGCACTCGTTACATAAGCAGCGGCATGAGCTTTTGGGAACATGTATTTTATTTTTTGACATGATTTAATATACCAATCTGGTATGTTATATTCTTTTAAAAGTTCTACATACTCTTTCCAAGTTTCTGCTTCATTTGGTTTGCTTGCTTTTCCTTTACGGACAAATTCCATAATTTTAAACGCTTTTATGGCAGGAACGCCTTTATTCATAAGTTCTACCATAATGTCATCACGACATCCAATAACATCTTTAAATGGACAAATGTTTTTTTGGATTAATTCTTGGGCATTGCCAAGCCATACATCTGTACCGTGAGCAAGCCCTGATATTTTAACAAGTTCCGCAAATGTTGTTGGTTTGGCATCTTTTACCAGTTGAATTGTAAATGGAGTTCCAAATTCAGGAACACCAAGAGTTCCTGTATCACACATAATTTCTTCTTTGGTGACACCTAAAGATTTCGTTCCTTTAAATAAAGCCATCGTGTCTTTATCATCTAATGGGACTTCTGTGACATCATCCCCCGTTAAATCTTGAATCATTCTTAGTTGTGTTGGGTCGGTATGTCCTAATATATCTAGTTTTAATACATCGGCATCTATTGCGTGGTAGTCAAAATGGGTAGTACGCCATGCACTTGTTGGGTCTTCTGCTGGAAATTGGAATGGTGTGAAATCGGAAACTTCCATGTAATCGGGGATAACTACAATTCCTCCTGGATGTTGTCCGGTCGTTCTTTTACATCCTGTACAACCTTTGGCTAAACGTTCGACTTCAATATTACGCATGATAATTCCTTTTTCCTCACAATATCCTTTTACATAACCATATGCTGTTTTTTCTGCAACAGTACCTATCGTACCTGCACGGTATACGTTATCTACCCCGAACAATACTTTAGTATATTCATGAGCACTTGCTTGGTTTAAATCGGAGAAGTTAAGGTCAATATCAGGAACTTTGTCTGCGTTAAATCCAAGGAAAGTCGCAAATGGTATATCGTGGCCATCTTTTGTCATTTTCGTTCCGCATTCTGGGCACTTTTTATCTGGTAAATCAAAACCACAAGAATAAGTGACTCCTAGTGCATTTCCTTCTTCATCTTCAAAAATACTTTTTTTACATTTTTTGCAACGATAATGAGCAGGCATACTATTTACTTCTGTAATTCCCATCATGTTGGCAACGAATGATGACCCAACGGAACCTCTGGAACCAACTAAGAAGCCTTCATCGTTTGAATGTTTTACAAGTTTTTGCGCAATTAAATAAATTACATCGTAATTGGCTCCGATAATACCCCCTAATTTTTTAAAGGCCAGTTTATCGATTTCTTCTTCTGTTTTGTCTTGTATCTCTTCTTCTGGTAAATGTTTTTTTACCAGATTTTTAACAGCTTCTTTTCCTTCCTTAATCGTTTTATGTACTAACCCAAATGCACTTGTTTCCTCACTTTCTTCACTTTTGCAGGCATTTATAATAGCATCTCCATATAGTTCTTTTGCTAGGCGCTCTTCAATATTTAATGGGAGTGGACTTCCATATAACTCATCTGCTTTGGTGTATACTAACTCTGTCATTGTTTCAACAGAGTGTTCAATTCTTGGAGCAAATGGATTTGGAGTAGCAATAATAACTTCAATTTCTTCACAAAGACTTGCAATTTTATTGGGATTTTCTATTACGATTTCACGGGCTGTTTCTTCTCCTAAAAAAGCAAAATCTTCTAGCATTTCTTCGGTTGTTTTTAAATATTGATTGGGTGCTTCTAAACCTTTTCTTTTTAAAGGGTGTAGTTTTCCATTGAATTTTTGGTTGATGATAATTTCTCTATAAATTTTGTCTTCTTTTTTTAGGTTGTGAACATCTCCGGTAGCTACCACTGGTTTTCCAGCTTCTTTTGCTACTCTTACAATTCGTTTTAAGTATTCTTCAGCAGCTGTTTGGTTTGAAAATTTGGCTTCTGGTCCAATAAGATGAGAAAAAGCACTAATGGGTTGGACTTCGATGTAGTCATAGAAGTTCATCATGTTTACGAGTTCTTCATCTTCTTTTCCAGCTGCTTTATCAAAAATTTCTCCATGAATACATCCGGAACCGATAAGCAAACCTTCTCGCAAATTTTCCACTTCGTTTCTAGGGATTTTGGGTTGTTCGTTTTTATATAAGTATTTCGTATTAGCAATTGATACTATTTTAAATAGATTTTTTAGACCTGGTCTATCTTTAGCAATCATAGTAGCATGAAATGGAAAAGAGAAACGAACCAATGACTCTAAATCAATATTGGCTAGTAAATCATCTGTTGTACTTATATTTTGGTCGTATAAAGATTTGCACATTTTATGATAAGCAAGAGCGGTTCCTTCGGCATCGTAATCTGCTCGATGGTGCTTCTCTTCGTCCCAAGGAATGTCTAATCTCTTGGTTAGAGTTTGTAATTTATGGTTGGGCCATTCGGGATGTAACATTCTAGCAATGCTCATAGTATCTAAGACTGTTGCATCAAACTCTTTAAATTCATACTTATTACAAGCTGCTTTCATAAAAGATATATCAAATTTTGCATTATGAGCAACCATTGGTAAGTCCCCCGCCCACTCTAAAAAGCGTTTGGTTACATTTTCTTCGTTGTCTTTTCCACTTAACATTTCATCCGTAATAAAGGTTAGTTCGGTAATTTTTTTGGGGATAGGACGATGTGGGTCAATTAATTCATCGAATCGGTCGATAATTTTACCACTTGCAATTTTTACAGCTCCAATTTCAATCATTTGGTCAGAACCAGCATAAAAACCTGTTGTTTCGGTATCGAATACTACAAATGTATCTTCAAGTAAATTAAAGGTGCGATTGTTAAAGATAATATCTACATCATCTGCAACCAAATTCATTTCTGCACCATATAAAACTTTAAAATGGTCACTCTCTTCTTTTCCTTTGTTGTAATCACAAACAGCATGGTAAAGGTCTGGGAAAGCTTGGACACAGTTGTGGTCCGTGACTGCAATGGCTTTTTGTCCCATTTTTATTGCATGTTTTACAAGTGTTTTCGCATCAATCACTCCATCCATGGCGCTCATCATGGTGTGGGTGTGCAATTCTACTCTTGGGTTTTCGGATGCTTCTTTTACAAATTCCTCTTTGGAATCGATTGCTTCATAGTTTCTCACTTTTAATACTAAATCTTTGCTATAGGTATCAAATTCTACGTTTCCTTTAAAGCGATACCATGCCCCTTCTTTAAAATCTTTTTTAGCATTTTGATAGTCTGTTTTGTCCTTTTTAAAAATTTTTGCAATTAAACTATTGGTTTTGTCACTTATTTTTAAAGTAATGATGTTTATTTTTTCATGTTCCATGGTGTCTATTCCAAATACATAAGCTTCTACTACAATATTTTTGATATCTCCCATAATGTTATTGATTATGGTAACTTCTCCTTCGATTGGTTGTTTTGCTTCTTTTTCTTTTGGCACAAAACTTGTTTCTACTATCGGAATTTCACTCGTTCTATTTTTTTCTATGTCCGCTTTTATTTCTTCGTGCAATTGTTCGTTTAAAATGCTTGTAATTTCGAATTCTCCTAAGCCGTAAGAATAGAGTTTGGAAGAGATGCCTTTCGCTTCTTTTTTTACTTCCACTTCTTCTAATTTAGAGCTTACTTCTATGGTTATAATTTCATCTTCAATAGTAACTAGGGCATCTTTTAAATTAATTAAAGAGGGTCTTTTGTCTGCCCATTCTAAAATAAGTTCTTTTAAGTAGCTTAAAATATCTTCATTTGTTTTCTTTTCTACATTTAGCCTTATTATACAAAATTTTTCTTTGTTGATTTTGTTATTTGCTGCAGAAAGCAACTCTTTTGCTACTTTAAAAGGCAAAGTCTTAGGCAAGTTTATGTAGACTTCAAAAATATCTTTTTTCTTTAGAAAAATCACTTTTTCAACACTTGCACCTTCGAAATCTTTTTCATTTGCTTCGAATGCAATGCTTTTTAAAAAACGTTTTAGTTCTTCTGTCATGTTATCACCTCTATTTTTTGATTATATTGTTTACATTGATTTGGTATTTGTCATACCTTCTGGTTACACGTCCTTGCATTTCTGCAATATCTCTTACCTTTAAGTTATCTAATAACCTTATTTGGCGGGCAAAGACTACAAAGGAAGATGTGCCTGTTTCATCGCTTGCTTCTACAAATGCCATTTCTTCTCCTGTTTTGGTTTTTGTTTTCTTGATACTTTCTATTAGTACCACTGTACGAACGTATTTGTCAAAATAATTTTTGATGTTTTGCAATTTCATGATGTTTTCTCCTGTATAAATGCTAGTGGGATGATTGGTTATGTAAAAACCATAACTTTCGAGTTCTAATTTGTTTGTGGGTTCTTCCTCTTCGTATTCTTTTAGAATTGGTTTTAAAAGCAAAGGAGAATCCA
>CARMXJ010000015.1 GCA_949025205.1 uncultured Bacilli bacterium
GGGGGGTATATTAGGTAAAAAGAAAGACCCAGAATTAGAAAGGTTTACAAAAAATAAAAAACAAAAAAGAATAGTAATAGGTTCAATAATGGGGATTATTCTAATACTTGGAGGTATTCTATTATACAGAAGTTATGCCTTATATGAAGAAGAAAAAGAGTTTAATGTATTAAAAGGCCAAATCCCAGACTTTGGATATGATATCAAAATGTTATCAGTGGTTGTAGATGGTAATAAAAGTAAAACAATTCCTGAAAGAGGGTTATATAAAACAAATGTAGAATGCACAGGAGAAAAAACAACAGGAACATGGGATTATAATGCATGGAACTTAGTGTTAGAAAACGTAGAAAGTAACACAAAATGCAACATTAGTTTTACCTCAAATCTAACAGAAGAAGAATATAATCAATATATAGAAGCAGGAGTGGCCTTAAGGAGAAACACCTACCGAGGAAAAGATATCACAAGTTATTGGAAAGATGAAAGTTTATATACTATGATATCAAATGGAACATTCGATGATATTTATGTAGGGGATTATATTATAGACGATCAAGATCACAAATGGCTAATTGCAGATCTAGATAATTATCTTGGTGCAGGTGCTTTTTCTCACCATGTGACTATTATATCTGCAATTGGGTTAATGCAAGCACCTATGAACGATACTGACACTACAGAAGGTGGATATATGGGAAGTAAAATGGTTCGTGAAATATTGCCAAATTATTTATCTAGCTATGTGACACCAACATTTGGTAGTCATGTTTTAACTTATAAAAATTATTTAACAGATAGTATGTCAGCCACCTTAACAAATGCTTTTGGAACAAATACAGGAGCCTCAAGCCATTGGGCTTGGTATGATAGACAAATTGATTTAATGAGTGAGTCTAATGTTTACGGAGCTCCTGTGACTTCTTCTAGCCTTTTAGATACAGGAATAGATAGTCAACAGTACGCCCTATTTAATCTAAAAACTCAATTTAGGTATAGCGATGGAAATGGTACACGTTATCATTATTGGTTAAAAGCCGTCACCAATTCAAAAGCTTTCGCATTGGTAGATGGTAGTGGCATTTCATATTATGGTGTTGCATCTGGTGCAAATGCAGTCCGACCAAAATTTTTAATTGGATAACGGAAGTTAGAGAAACTCTAGCTTTTTCTTTTTCAAAAAAAGATATGTGGTATAATGAAAAAAATGAGGAGAATCACTATGTCAAAAGAAAAAAAGAAGTATTTACAATATTTTATAGTATTGTTACCACTAATTGATTTTATCACATCAATTTGTACTTGGAATAACTATAGTTTTAGTCTAGGACTATTTTTAAAAGGACTATTTTTAGTCTATGCTACTATTTATTTATTAAGAAATGCACCTAAGAAAAAAATATTTTTTCTAATGGGAATATACATTGTAGTTTATCTTACGTATCTTTATATGAATCACTTAAATCTAGCAAATGAATGCATCAACTTAATTAAAATATTTTACTTGCCAACATTAATTTTATTTTTTAATTATTATGAAAATAAAAACATAACCAAAAGAACGCTTACCATAGTCTGTTTGTTTTATCTTCTTTTATATATAGTTCCTTTTTTTCTTGGGTTAGGACATAACATTAGTGAAATTTACCCCAACAAAGAACTTTATTTGTCTTACTTTTATATTGGAAATGAACTATCAAATGTATTTATCATTTTACTTCCTATTGCTTTCACATATCTTTTAGAAAGCCATAGTTATTTATTAAAAGGAGTCTATGCACTATTCATTATAATCGCAATGCTTCTTATGAGCACTAAAACATTTTATGCAAGCATACTAATGATCCTTCTTTATTTTTGCATGGTAAATCGAAAAAAAGTATTACGATTTATCAAAAAGAACCAAATAAAAACACTAGTATCTTGTTTGGTAATCTTACTTGCTATTATCATTTACATACCTAAAATGGACTTGACCCAAAATATAAAAACATCATTAGAACATTATGAAGTAGATTCTCTTACTGATTTTCTGACCTTTGAAAATATAGACCATGTCATATACAGCAATCGTTTATCATTTTTAAAAAATGTACATGAGTCATACCAAGAAAGTAGTCCAATCGAAAAAAATTTCGGACTAGGGAGAGTTAAAGTAAATAATTTGAAAAATGTAGAAATCGATATTTTTGATATTTTCTATAGCATCGGCATTATAGGGACCATTTTCTATCTACTATTCTTTATTTATGTTTTAAAGGAAAGCCAAATAAAAGAAATCTATAAATTTACATTTGTTTTACTTTTAATCATCTCGTGCTTTACAGGACATGTATTAATAAGTCCGTTTACCTCGACATTTTTAGCACTACTATTCTTGGTTTCTAAAAATGATAAAGGGAAGATGAAAAAAAATATTCTATTGGTAACCAACATGTATCCAAGTAAAGAATACCCCCATTATGGAATATTTGTCAAAAACAATTATGAATTGCTTGTCAAAAATAATTTAACTGTAGATTTAGCAATAATGTACAAAACACATGGCAAGTTAAATAAATTTATTTCTTACGTAAAAATGTGTGGTACCTCTCTTTTAAAAGCTATTTTTAACAACTATGATTATATTTACGTTCATTTCATTTCACATACTCCTGCTGGCGTTATCATTCCTTATTTGTGTTCTAAAAATACAAAACTTGTTTTAAATGTGCATGGAAATGATTTAGTAGCAGATACGGACGCAGATAAAAACTATATGTGGTTAAGCAAATTATTTTTAAAATTTGCTGATGTTGTTATTTCTCCTTCTAAATATTTTGCTAGCATATTAAAAAATGAATATAAGATTCCAACAAATAAAATTGTGGTTTATCCTTCAGGTGGAGTGGATACAAACAAATTTAAAAAAATAGAAAAAAAAGAAGCTTTTCAAAAATCTGGACTTGATAAAAATAAAAAATATTTTGGGTATGTGGCAAGACTCGAAAAAGACAAAGGCTACGATACTTTATTACTTGCCATGAACGAATTAAACAAACAAAAAAAATTAAAGGATATTAAATTTCTAATAGTAGGAAGTGGCAGCGAAGAGCCATTATTTGACGAATTAGTAACGAAATACAATTTAGAAAATTTGATTGAAAGAAAACCGCTAGTGAGCCAAGAAGAACTTGTAAATATTTACAATGCCATAGATGCTTTGATTTATCCGACAAGAAGAAAAAGCGAATCTTTAGGTCTTACAGGATTAGAAGCAATGGCTTGTGAGACTCTGGTAATTGGTAGCAACAAATATGGACCAAGTGATTATTTAGAAAATAACAAAAATGCTCTTACTTTTACTCCAGAAGATTACAAAGAGCTAGTAAAGAAAATAGAAGAGTTTTTAAAAATGGACGAGAAGGAAAAAAATAAACTAACCAAAAATGCACGCAAAAAAAGTTTAGAATATAGTGAAGAACAAACAAAAGAAATATTACTAAAAGTATTTAAATAAGTGGTAAAAAATAGCCACTTTTTTCTTTTTTGTAGTATAATACGAACACGAAGAGAGGAATTTTTATGACTAAGAAAGAATTAACTACAAAATTTCAATTCACATGTAATAAATTAGCATTAAATTACGAGAATGCTAAATTTTACGAAGATTGTATATTTATAGAAAATGCAAATCACGTAGGTATTGTATTTGATGAAGAACAAAACATAATCGGAATGGGAAAACTTTCTGTAATAAATAGCGAAGATTACAATAAAATGTGGACGTTAGAAGAAAAAAGAAAATATAGAAAAAAAATTATCGGCTTGTCTTATCCGTTTAATCGGTATGCAGTAAAAGATATAGTAGATATGGCAAATAAAATTCATATAGAAGAAAAAAATGGTAAAAAGATTTGTGTTTGTGAAGACAATTATTATGATACTAAAGATAATGAAATAGAATATATGGAGTTATTAACATATATTAAATTTTTAGGAGAGCTAGTAAATACTTATCATAAAAAGTGTTACCAAATGCTAAATTTAGGTTTTGATATGCCTGATGTATATACTTATTTAGCCAAAGTTATAGAGAAAATAAATGAAAGTATAGCACTTGGAAAGAAAATAGAACTTGGAATTGGTATCGATAACGATTTCTTTTATTACAGTTTATTAACAGATATTGTACACTTATTAACAAATGTGGAAGCTAAAACTTTAACAGCATTGGCCATTAAGTTTTTAGCAAGATTTCAAATAGATGATTTAGAGCATAATGAAGATACTTTACAATTAGAAAAGAATTTAAGAAAATCTGAAAATAAAGAAGAACCTATAAGACGAAAATTATAGGTTTTTTATTTTATTTATGTAAAATTATGGTAAAATAATAAAGAGGTTAGTTATGAAAAATGGAATAGTCATCTTAAACTATAACGATAGTGAAAATACATCCCTTATTTTAGAAGATATTAAAAATTATAAAAATTTGGATACCATTGTCATTGTGGATAACAAAAGTACAGATGATTCGGTAGAAAAGTTAAAAAAATGGGAAAACAATAAAATAAAACTTTTAATTGCAGAAGAAAATAGAGGATATGCAGCTGGCAATAATATTGGAATTAGATACTTACTAGAAAATACAAAAGTAGATAATATTATTATTTCCAATCCAGATATTATTGTTTTAGAAAAAGATATTGATAACCTTGTAAAGAACTTAGAAAAAGAAAAGGTAAGTGTAATTGCCCCTCGTATAAAAGAACCAATTGGAATATCTAGAGGATGGAAATTACCGACATTCACATCAGAACTTATTTCCAACATTCCGTTTGTAAGAAAGTTTGAACAAAATATACTAAGTTATAAAGAAGAAGAGTATAAAAAAAACTTGACAGAAGTTGAGGTAGTAAAGGGTTGTTTCTTTATTATAAAAAGAAAGGTTTTAGAAGAAATTGGCCTTTTTGATGAAAATACATTTTTATATTATGAAGAAGTAATTTTAGCAAAAAAATTACAAGAAAAAGGCTATCGTACTTTTGTAGATAACCACGTAGAAATTGTGCATGCCTTATCAAAGAGTATTGATAAAAGTGCCAAAAGAATTCAAAAATTTAAATATTTAAAACAAAGTCAATTTTATTATGAAAAGTATATCAACCACTTAAACATATTTAAACTAAGCATATTAAAAATACTAGCAGGGATTTATTTATTAGGATTAGAGATTGAAAAAATCATCAGGAGGTGAGGATAGATGCAAAACATCATCATTATTGGAGCACGTGGATACCAAGCAAAATATGGTGGTTGGGAAACGTTTGTTACCAATTTAATTAAAAATTACAAAGAGAAACAAGTCAAATTTCATGTCCCGGAATTAACAAATGAAAAAGAGAAGAACAAGACGGTTATAGAAAAAGAGAAAGTCTCTTGCTTACAAGTCTATTCTCCAAATGTTGGTTTTGCTACCATGTTTATCTATGCCATAAAAGCTCTTAAATATATGAAAAAATACGTAAAAGAAAACAAACTAGAAAATGTAGTCATTTATGTCTTAGGTTGTCGAATGGGTCCTTTTTATCCCTTTTTAATTCATTCTTTAAAAAAGCAAGGCATCAAAATTTATTTAAACCCGGATGGACTCGAGTGGATGCGCGAAAAATGGGCATGGTGGATTCGCAAGTGCTTTAAAATTAGTGAATATTGCATGGTAAAACATAGTGATTTTATTGTCTGTGATTCCAAAGCCATTAGAGAGTATATAGATAGTCATTATAAAAAAATGCATAAAAAAACTACATTTATTCCCTATGGCGCTTATTTAGAAGAAAAAGGCGAAAAAAACGAAATTGTAAAAAATTTATTTAAAAAGTACAAACTAAAAGAAGAAAATTATTATCTAATAGTAGGCAGGTTTGTTCCTGAAAATAATTATGAATTAATGATTAGAGAATTTATGAGTTCAAACACCAAAAAAGATTTAGTGATAATTGCCAATGTAGAAGAAAATAAATTCTATAAAAGCTTACTTGAAAAAACAAAATTTGATACCGATAAAAGAATTAAGTTTATTGGAACAGTCTACGATAGAAGTGCTCTTTTGTATTTTAGAGAAAATGCATTTGCGTACCTTCATGGACATAGTGCAGGAGGAACAAATCCAAGCCTTGTAGAGGCGCTTTCTAAAACAAAAGTAAATATTTTGTTTAATGCGATTTACAATGTCGAAGTGGGGGCATTCTCAAGCCTTTATTTTGGAAAAAATGAGGGAGATTTAAAAAAACAAATTGAAAAAGCAGAAAAAATGGACGAAACAACAAGAAAAAAATACGAAAAACTTGCTAAGGAACGCATAAAGAGCGAATATACTTGGAAACTAGTAGTAGAAGAATATAAAAAAATTTGGAGTAGAAAGAGGTAATGGTACCATCATATTCTGTTGCAGTTGATGTTCCAGCAAAAGTAATAAAGAAAAGAGGAGAATAATGGCAAAGATTCATTACGACTACTATAATGGTAAAGATGTATATAATGATGGAGAAATAGAACAAGAATTATATGATTATTATAAAAATCAAAAAGAAATCAATTTTGATAGAGATGATATCTTTTATTTAACAACTCCAATTAGAGAAAATATTATTGCATGGTACCCCTTTGAAAAAGAAGCAACTATTTTAGAAGTAGGAGCTGGTGTGGGAACAATTACTAGCTTTTTGTGTAAAAGTGCAAAAAGAGTTATATCGGTTGAAGGAAGCAAACGAAGAGCAGAAATATTATATGAAAGACATAAAGAAAAAAAGAATCTAGATATTTTTGTAGGTAATTTTAATGATATAGAATTTGAAGAAAAATTTGATTATATTGTGTTAATTGGCGTATTTGAATATAGCAAAATTTTCTTTCCAACTAATAATCCTTTTGAAGATTTCTTAGATAGCTTGCAAAAAAAATTGAATAAAAATGGCAAAATTTTAATTGCTATAGAAAACAGATATGGAATAAAGTATTGGGCGGGAAACAAAGAAGATCACCTTGGAAAACCATATTCTAGCTTATACAACTACGAAAAAGAAAAAGTGCAGACGTTTGGCAAAAACGAATTAATTAAAATAATAAAAAAAGTAGGCATACCAAATTATAAATTCTATTATCCTTTTCCTGATTATAAAATGCCACAAATTATTTATACAGATAATTATGAACCTAGTGATTATGAATTGGAAAGTCTACCTATTTATAATTATTCTCACGAAATTTATAATTTTTTCCCTCAAAAAGTATTGCCAGGTTTAAGAAGTAATGAAATGCTTGGTTTTTTTGCAAATTCTTTTATTGTAGAATTAAGTCCGAATAATAAAAAACTAGCAAATGTTTCTTATGCTAAATTTCAACCTACAAGAAATCAAGGATACAATATAGTAACCATTTTAACAGACGATAAAAAAATCTATAAAAAGCCTCTTAATAAAGAAGCTATTCCGCATTTAAAAGAATTAATAAGGATACATAAAAAAATAGAAAAATTAGGGATTAAAACAAGTGAGATATATGAAGAAAATCAATTATACTATATTGAATTTTTGAAAGGCAAAATTTTAGAAGATATAATCTTAGAAAAAAAGGACGAGTTTGAAAAAATATTTGAGGTTTATGTAGAATTTTTATACACGATTTCAAAAAGGAAAAAAATAACGAATCCTCTAATAGCAGACTTAAAAAAAGTTTACAAGGAAAATACAACAGATCTATTAAAAATTGGTCTTTTAGATTTAAATTTAGGAAATGTAATGTTGGATGAGCATCAACAGCTTATGATTTTTGATCAAGAATGGGAAACAAATACAGATATACCTGTAGATTATGCAATTTATTTTTCACTAAAACTGTTATTTGAAAAACATTCTTTCCTTGAATTAGAAATAAATGTTAAAAAAATATATAAAAAATATAACATTACAAAACAAAAACAAAAAATATTTGATAAAATATCTATGACTTATTTCAATGATTTAAAAAAAGTAAATAATATACCAACATTAGAAAAACTATTAGAACACAAATCAGTTGTTTTAAATGATGAAACAGAAAATTTAAAGAATGATTTAGAATTCTATAAAAATCTATTGGAGAAAACAAAGATAGGATATGAAACAGAAATAAATAGATTAAATACAGAAGTAAATGCGTTAAATCATCTATTAAATAAAACGTTATTGGGATTTATAAGGCGTGTTATAAGAAAACTAAAAAAGAGGTGAAGAAAATGGAAAACGCAATTGAAGTAAAAAATGTAACCAAAGTATTTAAATTATTTTATGATAAACCTTCCACTTTAAAAGAAAGACTTGTCTTTTGGAATAAAAAAAAGGCTGAAGAAAGGATAGTATTAGATGATATATCTTTGCATATTAGTAAAGGAGAAACTGTAGCTTTAATTGGAACCAACGGAAGCGGTAAGTCGACCTTATTAAAAATGATGACTAAAATTATATATCCTACAAAAGGTAAAATTACGACAAATGGCAAGCTAATTTCATTACTAGAGTTGGGAGCAGGATTTCATCCAGATTTTACGGGAAGAGAAAATATTTATTTTAACGCTTCAATTTTTGGATTAAATCATGAAGAAATAACAAAAAGATTAGAGGATATTATTGCTTTTTCGGAATTAGAAGAATATATTGATAATCCAGTTCGTACATACTCTTCTGGACAATATATGCGTCTTGCTTTTTCAATTGCTATAAATGTAGATGCAGATATTCTTTTAATAGATGAAATTTTAGCAGTTGGAGATCAACACTTTCAAGAAAAATGTTTTACAAAATTAGAAGAGTTAAGAGATAGCGACAAAACAATTGTTATAGTAAGTCACAGCTTAGAATCTATAAAAAAGGTTTGTAAAAGAGCCATATGGATACAAAATGGGAAAATATGCATGGATGACAAAGTAGAAAAAGTTGTCAACCAATATTTAAAAGAATGTAAGTAGGTTTTACCATGATAAAAAAATTATATGAATATAGAGAATTTTTAAAAACAAATGTAAAAAAAGACATTAGAGGAAAATACAAAGGATCATTTTTAGGAGTATTATGGTCGTTTATTAACCCATTACTAATGGCTTTAGTTTATGCAATTGTTTTCCCTTTCATTTTAAGAGATACGCAAGAGCATTATGTAACATTTATAATAATTGGAATTATTCCTTGGAATTTTTTTACTACTGTGATTTCACAAGGAACATTTTGCATCATTGCAAATGCATCCATTATAAAAAAAGTTTACTTTCCAAGAGAAATATTACCTATATCAGTAGCCACAAGTGGCCTTGTTAATTTTTTAATTTCTTTACCTATTATATTTATGTTTCTTTTATTTAGTGGAATTGGGTTTTCAAAATATATTATTTTTCTTCCTATCGTAATTATTACACAATATATTTTACAGCTTGCAATTATTTTAATTACATGTGCTATAAATGTTTACATTCGCGATGCAGAATATATTATAAATTTTATAATAACGATGTTATTTTATGCAACACCAGTATTATATTCACCAACTATGTTTCCTGAAAGCATTAGATGGATACTTCGATTAAATCCAATGACAACTGTGATCGAAGGATACAGAAGTATTTTATATAGTCAAACTATGCCAGATTTTAGTGCGATATTTTTAGCACTAGGAATAGCAGTAATTATATTCTTGATCGGAGTAAAAATATTTAAACATTTAGAAAAAAGATTTGCAGAGGAAATATAAAATGTTTGCGTTTGTAATATTAAATTATAATTCTTATGATTTGACGTTAAACTGCATTGAAAAGATTAGAAAACTAAAAGAAGGAAATAAGGCGAAAATTATAGTCGTAGACAATGCTACTTTAACTACAATTGAAAGTAACAATTTAAAAAAGCAATGTGACAAATTAATCGTAAACAAAAAAAATTTAGGCTTTGCTAAAGGAAATAATATAGGAATAACTTATGCCAAAGAAAACTATAAATCAAATTTTATTTGTGTATTAAATAGTGATTGTATGATTTCTCAAAATGATTTTTTACTGCGCATTAAAAAAATTTATAAAGAAAATTCCTTTGATATACTAGGGCCTAAAATACATTCTTTTGATGGCTTATCATGGAATCCATTTCCCGTTTATCAAGATTTAGAACAAGTAAACCATAAAATAAAATATCATGAAAAAATTCTAAAAATTTATAAGAATAAAGTTCTTTATTTTTTGCTAAATGTTTATCTCTTTTTTAAAATAAAAAAAGAAAAAATAGAAAAGAATGGAAATCAAAAAGAGGAAAAAGTGGCATTGCATGGTTGTTGCCTTATTTTTTCTAAAAAATATATAGAGGCCTATAAAGATGCGTTTTATCCTGAAACATTTTTATATCATGAAGAAGAATTTTTATATTATCGAATGATAAAGGATAATTTAAAGTTCATTTATGATCCCCAAATCGAAGTTACCCATTTAGAAGGAATAGCCACTACTAAAACTTATAAAAATAAAAGAAAAAAGCTAATATTTAAAACAGAAAATATTTTAAAGTCACTTTACAAATTAAAAGAAATAATGGAAAATAATAAAAGAATATAATTCTGGAGGTAGTTATGAAAAAAAATAAATTAGGTTTATCAATTATTATTCCTTGTTATAATGTAGAAAATTATATTGAAAACTGCTTAAATTCTTTAAAAAAACAAGTAAAAGATTATGATTATGAAATCATATTAATTGATGATAAATCAACGGATAATACAAATAAGATTATAAAAAAAATTCAAAAAGCTCAAGAATTAAATATTTTTTTAATAGAAAATAAAGAAAATAAAGGAGCAGGATATTCCAGAAATCGAGCTTTAAAGCAAGCAAAATATGATTATATTTCATTTATTGATGCGGATGATTATTTAGATGAAAATTTTTACGATATCATGTTAACAACAATATTTAAAAATAATGCCGATTTAGTAGCTTGCGACTTTAATTTTGTTTATGAAGATGGTAGTCCTAATTTACTATCCAGTATTTGCGAGGAGAAAGTAACAAAATATAATCTTATTAATCATGGCCTTGCAGCATCACCATGTAATAAAATTATCAAAAAAGAATGGCTATTAAAATATCCTTTTGCCGAAGGAATTATGAATGAAGATGTAGCATGTATAATTCCCATAATAGCGAATGCAAAAAAAATATGTGCTACTAATAAAACAAAATATAATTATGTACAACGAAACTCTTCAACACAAAATGCACCACTATCAGATAAAAGATTAGATATATTTAAAGCTTTAGAACTTTTAGAAAACAGAATAAAAGATAATCCAGAATATGATAAATTTATGGAAGCCATCCTTTTTCATCAAGTAATTTCTTTGTTTTTATATGTTCCGATCAAGGAAAAAAATATAATAGTAAGAGCTAAGTTTTTAAAGAAATTTTATGAATATACTAAAAAGTATGAATTACGTAAAAATCCACTATATTGGATATTTTTAGAAACAAATAATAAAAAATCACAAATATATTATAAAATTCTTCTTAAATTAAATTGCAGCGGTTGGAGTCTCACAACAAGTTTTGTTATATCACTCTATCGTCTTTACGCTGCTTTAAAGAAAAAACATTCAGTTATTAAATCGAATATTGTTTTAGAAGATTTAATTGTATTAGCAAAAAGACAATCGAAAAAGACAAGTAAAAAAACAGTTACAGTAGCTATTCCAAACTATAATTACGAAGAATTTCTATTACAAAGAATGTATTCGATTTTAAATCAAAAATATAAAATTAGTGAATTTCTTATTCTAGATGATTCATCAACAGATAATAGTCGCAAACTGATTGATGAAATTGTTTCTTCTTTGAATAAATATATATCCATAAAAAAAGTATATAATACTAAAAATAGTGGCTCAGTTTTTAAACAATGGAAAAAGGCTTTAGAACTTTCCAATTCAGAATACATTTGGATTGCAGAAGCTGATGATTATTGTGAATCAAATTTTTTAAAATCTGTGATGAAGTTAGTTGAAAAAGATGAAAAGATTACGATTGCATACACAGATACTGCTTATATTAATAAAGAAGGAGTAAAAATATTAAAAACAATTAAACCTGAAATTGATATTTTAAAAACAAAACATTGGGATAATCATTTTATTAATGATGGTAAAGATGAAATAAAAAACTATGCATATTTAAATTGTACTATTGCAAATGTTTCTTCTGTTATATTTAAAAAATTGGATTATACCGGATGTTTTAAAGAATTAGAAAGTTATAAGCAAGTCGGTGATTATTTGTTTTATATTAATGCCATGGCCAAGGGGAAAATTGCGTTTTATAATAAACCCTTAAATTACTATCGAATGCATGGAAATAATGTTACATCTACAACAAAAAAGCAATTACACTTAGATGAATTAAAAAGAGTGCATAAATACATTGAAGAAAATTTTGGATTAAATAAAAAACAAAAAGCAGAAATTCAAAAAAGATATGCGTTTTTAGAAAGAGTGTGGGAATTAAATGAAAAAAAATAATGGATTTAACTTAAATATTTTTACATATGGTTTATTATTTTTATTTATAACCACTTTATTAAATGATTATATAACTTTTTTTGTAAATATAAATTATTTTTTCACTTTGTTAATTTCAATGTGTTTTACATCTTTAATGGCTTATTTATTAAGAAAAAAAATAAACATAACTTTAGATTTTCATAAATCAGATATCATTTTTTATACTGTCCTTTTTTTGGTTTTCTTAGTCACTTTTGCCTATCCAGATATTGCTTTTGATAGTATTAATTATCATATTTATCTACAGGAAAATCCATTTGGAGATAAAATATTTAGTGATTTCTTTGCTGGAAAAAATTTAAATTCGTTTTCCTATGCTTTTCCAGATCGTATTCACTATATATTCCGCTCCATTTTAGGATTTCGTTTAGGTACAATTTGTAATTATTTAGTCTTGATTGTTCTTTTTTATCAGACAAAAGAAATACTAAAAAAATTCGTCAAAAATAAAAATGAACTTGTAATCAGTTTGCTATCTACATTCTCAGTATTTTCATTATCAATAATCGAATTGATCGATAATTATTATATTGATTTATTTTCATTAGTAGCATTAATAGAAATTATGCGTATGTTGCTCATTGAAAACTTTTTTGATAAAGAAAACAAATATAATATAACAAAAACCAGTTACTTAGCTTTGTTATTTGGTTTTGCTATCGCTATCAAAATTTCCAATGCTCCGATGCTTTTTCTGCTTTTAGGTTTATTCTTCCTCAAGACTAAATTCAGTTTTAAGAAAATAAACTTAAAATTAATCATAAGTTGTATTCTATGCGGTATTCTACCATTCATTTTATATTTTATTTATACTTATATAAAAACAGGAAATCCTGTATTTCCATTTTATAACACAATCTTTAAAAGTCCTTATTATGCATTATCAAATTGGATGGATACACGTTTTGGACCTCATAGTTTAAAAGAAGTATTAGTATGGCCAGTAAAAATAGTTTTATTTCCTGGTAGAGGAGTAGATAGTGCTGTTGTTGAAAGTTTTTGGATGATGGGATACGTTTTATCATTTGTTTATCTAGGATATTATCTGGTAAAAAAAATAAAAAAACAATCTGTAGAGAAAGATAAATTTTACTTTTTTATTCTTGTAATATTAATGAATCTAATTTGGAGTAAATTTGAATTAGGTTATACAAGATATGGCTTACCTGTCATCTTACTAAGTAATATTTGCTTTTATATATTTTTAATAGATATATACAACAAAAAAAATTACTTTATTTTAAGTATTTTAATAGTATTCGCTTTAGGAAATTTTGCTTATTCTAGTTATCATTATTTATATAGCAATGAATATTGGCTTTTTAATAATATTTTTCAGCAAGATAGAGGAACAGATTACATAGAAAATATTAAAAAAATGTTTCAAAAAGAACACAATCTAAAAATTAAATTGCCAGATGATTCTGTGTGGGGAATAATTAATTATAATGCAGCTTACGCTACTATGTTAAATAACGGAAATGCGTTGGTAAATCTAAATTCTAGTGTATCTAACGAAAAAACAGAGAATATATTAGCATCTCATTTAGCGGATAAAAAAATATTTACTATGACAGATATCCTAAATTTTAATAATTTTTTTACTTATTTAAATAATGCCGGATATTATATTAATAGTTACTATAATACTTATAATCCAAGTTTTATGAGATATCGTGAACGAATATATGTATTTGAAATTGAAAAAAACAATAAAAAAAATATTTACAATTGTATAAATACAAAGTTTGATTATACGGTTATAGAAAAAGCAAACTCTATTTCCTTTATAACTGGAATCGAAAAATCACTAGTAGAAAACGTCCAAGAGAAATATTATTTAGAAATAAAGAAAATACATGGTGGAAAAGATGAAATTTTAGACGTTTTAGAATTAGGAACAAATGGAGAATTAATAAATTATAAAAAAGAATTAGATTTATATCCTAATGATCATATTATAATAACAATATTAGATGAAAACAAAAAGAGTGTTCCAGAGGATCGCTGGTTTATGTTAATAAACTTTACTGTATAAAAATAAAAAAAATCTTAAATTCTATGTTACAATACTATTAGGAGTGAAAATATGAACAAAATTGCAGTATTAATTCCCTGTTACAATGAAGCACAAACGATTGAAAAAGTAGTAAAAGATTATAAAAAGGCGTTACCAGAAGCAGATATTTATGTTTACGATAATAATTCCAAAGATAAAACAGATTCAATTGCCAAAAAAGCGGGAGCCATTGTTAAATATGAATATCGTCAAGGAAAAGGAAATGTAATTAGAACAATGTTTAGAGAAATCGAAGCGGATTGCTATCTAATGATTGATGGCGATGATACATATCCTTGTGAAGATGCAAAAAAAATGTGTGATCTTATTTTAAGTGGAAAAGCAGACATGGTTATAGGAGATCGTTTATCAAGTACCTATTTTACAGAAAATAAAAGGCCATTTCACAATATTGGAAATAAAACAGTAAGATTTTTAATTAACCATTTATTTCATAATGATATAAAAGATATCATGACTGGATACCGAGCATTTAGTTATGAATTTGTAAAAGGCTTTCCTATTCTTTCAAAGGGATTCGAAATAGAAACAGAGATGACAATTCATGCTGTGGATAAAAATTTTAAAATTGTTGAAGTACCAGTTACATATCGTGATAGACCAAAAGGTAGTGAATCAAAATTAAATACATATTCAGATGGAATAAAAGTCTTAAAAACAATAGCAGTTTTATTTAAAGAATATAAACCTATGGGATTTTTTGGATTAATAGCAGCAGTATTAACAATTATAGCATTAATATTGATGATACCAGTTTTTGTTGAATATTTTAAAACTAAACTTGTACTTAGATTTCCAACTTTAATTGTTGCATGTTTTATAATGTTAACAGCAATACTGTCGCTAATGTGTGGGATTATTTTACAAGTCATTGTAAAAAAAGATAGGCAAAGATATGAGTTATTTTTAAATACAATCAAAAAGACTAAATAATCTAGTATTCAAGACGGAAAGAAGTGTAAAAATGAAATTTTTAAATTTAGACAAAATAAAAAATAGTAAAATTACAAAAATCGCAATAATAGCAATAATACTATTAATTTCATTTGTTATATATTACTATAATTTTCTATTAGAAATGAACAGTTTAGAATTAATAAACACAAGTGGCTTTTATAAAAAAATATTTCTATTTTTAGGAGGTATTACTTTAATTGGCACCATTGTATCTTGTATATTAATAAATACCAAAAAGAAAGAAAATCTGCATAAACAATATTTTATAATTGCTTTGATTTTAGGGTTATGTTACTTATTTACAATTCCTATGTTTGCTCAAAGTGATGAGCATTCTCATTATTTACGTGCGTATGAAATTAGTAATGGACATTTTTTAACCCCTGTTATTGATAATGAACAAAAAAGTGAATTTGATAAAAGCATAATAGATAGCATTTATAATACAGATAAAACACCGGAATATAAAACTTACGAAGAAATTTTAGAAATTAAAGATCTGAAAGTGAATAATCAAGAGAAAGTAAGTGTTGTAAATGGAGCATCTTGTTATTCTATCATTAGTTATCTTCCCCATGTTATTGGTATATCATTAGGAAAAATCTTGCATTTAAATCCATATTTTTGTGGAATGATAGGTAGAATCTTCAGTCTTCTATTTTGTATTTCCATAGTTAGTTTGGGAATAAAAATATTGCCTGAAGGAAAGTTCTTTGCTTTTACTTTATTTTTAACTCCTATATTTTTATCTTATAGTGCCTCTTTCTCAGCAGATGGTACTATTATGGCTTATACTTTTATTTTCATAAGTTATATATTAAGTTTAATAAAATCGAAAAAGAAACTAAATTATAAAAACTTTTTAATTTTATTAACTTTAACTATTTGTGTATCTATATCAAAATCTGTATATTTACCTTTTATATTTTTATTACTATTTATTCCAAAAGAATCATTTAAAAATAAAAAAGAAGAAATATTTTGGAAAGTCCTTTTAATAGGGATTGGCATTTTTTCTGATCTAATATGGGTACATTTATCATCGGTTATATTAAATAACAGTCGTTCATCCATTATAAAAAATCAACCATTTAAATATCTTTTAATTCTTTTAAATACAACAATAAATTCCGGATACAATCAATTAGAAAATATTTTTTCGGGAGACTTTTTATGCCACCATCAAGTAAGACCATATGAAATGGTATGCTTTGGTTTTATTATTGTAAATTTTTTATCTTATGTTGTTGAAGAAAAAAATAAAGAAAGCAACGTACCAAAGAATTTATTTATATTATTGCTTATGATAGCAGTATATGGATTAATTAATACAGCTATGTTTATTGGAAATACACCAGTTGATTCAAGTCTAATAATAGGGGTACAAGGAAGATATTTATTCCCAATAGTAATAGCAACTTTAATGTTAAAAATAACCAAACCAGTTAAAATAAATACAGATTATATTTCCTATGCAAACATAATTTTAAACTATTTAGTGTTACTAACAATTATTAGAGTATTTATTTTTTAAGTGGAAATGAGGTAAAAGATGAAAAAAGAAAAAGTTTTATTTGTTATTCCAGCATACAATGAAGAGGAAAATATTGAATCTGTTTTAAAAGAAATTAAAAAGGATGCCCCATTTGGAGATATATTAGTAATAAATGATTGCTCAAAAGACAAAACTGAAGAAGTCGTAAAAAAAAATAAAGTAAAGTGTATTAATCAAATATTTAATATGAGATATGCAATGAATGTGCAAACTGGAATTAAATATGCTTATCAAAGCAATTATGATTACGTAATACAATTTGATGCAGATGGGCAGCATATCGCTAAAGAAGCAGTAAAATTGTTAGAAGAAATGAAAAAAACAAATGCTGATATTATTATTGGATCTAGATATTTAAAAGATATGGGATATCCTTGTCCATTGATGAGAAGAATAGGAACAAAAATATTTGAAATCATTATTAAATTTTTCTGCAAAAAGAAAATAGCAGATCCTTTATCAGGATTTCAATGTTTAAACAAAAAAGTAATAGAAAGATATTCTAAAATGGGAAATTATCCAGAATTTCCAGATGCTAATTTGGTAATTGAAATGTTACTACTTGGTTATAAAATAGAAGAAATACCTGTAAAAATGCGTTTAAGAGAAAATGGAGAAAGCATGCATGGTGGAATAATAAAACCAATTAAATATATGATTAACATGTTTTATAGCATAGTATTTGTTTTAATACAAACACCTATGATAAAGAAAGGGAAGTAAATGAAAAAAATATATTTTATTATTATTGCAATATTTGTGTTTTTTTACATAATTACAGAAGTTCGAAAAAGAAAATTTTCAGTTAAAGAAAGCTTTTGGTGGGTAATGGCTTCTATTGTAATGTTACTTTTAGCAATTTTTCCATATTCAATTGATAAATTAGCAGGATTTTTTAATGTTGATTATGGACCATCTCTATTGTTTGTCTTTTGTATTGTTTTTTTAACATTTATTAATTTTAAAAATAGTAAGAAAATAGCAGAACAACAAGAGAAAATTATTGAGCTTGCTCAAAATATTGCGATAATAAAGGAACAACAAAATGAGAAAAAATAGCGATTTAATATCTATCGTTGTACCTTGCTATAATGTAGAAAAATATGTCCAAAGATGTATAGAAAGCATAAAAGAACAAACGTATACAAATTTAGAAATACTGATGATTGATGATGGTAGTAAGGATAACACCAAAAAAATAGTAAAAGAAAAGATAAAAGAAGATAAAAGATTTTGCTATTACTATAAAAAAAATGGTGGTTTAAGTGATGCTAGAAATTTTGGATTGCAAAAAGCAACTGGAAAATATGTTTGTTTTATTGATAGCGATGATTATATAGAAAAAAGTTTTATAGAAAAACTATATAGTGCTATAAAAAGAGAAAAATCTCAAATAGCAATATGTGATATTAATAGAGTCTATGAAAATAAAACAAAAGCAGATGGTATTAATGAATTTATGGTAGAAACTTGTATGAAACCAGCAGCTTGTAATAAAATGTTTTTAAGAGAATTATTTGTAAAAGAAAATATACTTTTTCCTGTAGGAAAATGGTATGAGGATTTAGGAACAACTCCGAAACTAACTTTAAAATACAAATGGAGTGTAGTAAAAGAACCGTTATACAACTATATTCAAAATTCTTCTTCTATAATGCATACCTATGACGACCGAATATTTGAAATATATGAAATAATAGAAAACTTAGAAAACTATGCAAAAGAGAAAAAAATAAAGAAAGACGTTTTAGAGTTTATCAACATTTATCATATTTTAATTGGAACGATTTATAGATCGTCCTTTCATAAAAATTTCAAAAAAATGATGGTTAAAAATATTACAGAGTATGTATCCAATAAATACCCTGAGTGGTATAAAAATAAATATATGGAATCACTCCCTTATTTTTACAAGTGTTATTTAAAATTTTTAAAATGGCATATGTATAGCTTAATATATTGGATGTTAAAAATTTCAGGAGATAAAATTCATTTATAAACGAGGCGAAAATGAAAAAGAATGATATTAAAAATTTAGTTTGGAATACAATAGGAACCATGATATTTGGTTTCACTTCTTTATTTTATATGATTATTATCACAAGGATAAATGGAGTAAATGATGCGGGAATTTATTCTTATGCATTTGCAAATGCTTGTGTATTTACGACCATTGGTTTTTTTGCCGGTAGAACTTTTCAAGTAACGGAACAAAATAAAGAAATTAGTGACACAGATTATCTTTACAATCATATTACGACTTTTATAATTATGATGCTATGTGTTCTGTTTTTTTGTTTATTAACACGTCCAGGTGTAGACAAATTTATTCTTATTATTTTACTTAGTTTATATAGGGGAATTGAAACCATAATTGATTCTATTCATGCAATCATACAGCGAAATGAAGAATTATATAAAGTAGGAATATCGCTTCTTTTGAGAACAATTCTTTTAGTTACTTCATTAATTTTAATAGATGGACTTACTAAAAATATGTATTTAGCTTGTAGTAGTTTAATTTTAATTAATTTATTTTTTTGTATATTTATAGATTTTAGAAACATAAAAAATAATTTTTCAAAAACAAAATTTAGTTTTAGTAAAAATAATTATTTACTAAAAACGGGATTAGCTGTTTTTTTATATTCATTTTTAAATATTTATATTATAAATTCAACAAAATATGCTATTAATTTTTTTGCAAATGATGAAATGCAAGCCATATATGGAATAATTTCTATGCCTGCTTCTTTTTTAGTTCTGGTTTCAAATTATATACTCCAACCTTTTTTAAATAAAATGACAAACTTTATAAAAGAAAAGGATATAAAAGCCTTAAAAAAGATGGTATATAAATTGTGTGCTGGAATTATAGCTATTGGAATATTAGCAATTTTGATTTGTAGTATCATTGGCATTCCGGTTTTAGAGTTCGTTTATGGAATTGATTTGTCTGGCCAAAAAATAAACTTAAATATTGTTTTAATTGGTTCTATATTTTATTCATTAACAATACTAATGTCAGCAGTATTTATCGCAATTAGAAAAACAGTTTCCCAATTAATGATTTTAATTATTACATCTATCGTATCTTTAGTATGCAGTAATATTTTAGTATTCCATTACAGTATTATTGGTGCTAGTATATCGTATGCCTTAATTATGTTTGTTGAATTTTTGTTACATTACATTTTACTAAACATAAGATTAAAAAAATTAAAAGAGGAGGATAAGTAATGGAAAATAAAATATTCAAAAAAGTAATAAATTTTAAATACATATCTTTTGACATTTTTGACACTCTTGTTTTGCGTAATGTTAACAATCCACATGATGTTTATGAAATAATAGAAAAAAAATACAATAAAAAAAATACTGAAAAAATAAAAGATTTTAAAAAAAATAGAATAGAAGCAGAAATTAAAGCAGAAAAAGAAAGCAAAGAAGATGAAATTACTTTAAATGATATATACAAAGAATTAGAATTCTACTATAGTAAAAAAATAGTGGATAATTTAAAAAAATTAGAAATAGAAACGGAAATAAACATTTGTATTCCAAATAAAAAAATGGTAGAGATTTATAATAAACTATTAGAAAATAAAAAGAATCTAATTATTACTTCAGATATGTATTTAGATCGAAAAACAGTTCAATCCATTTTAAAAAATAGTGGAATTGAAAAATATGAAAAATTATATTTATCTTCTGATTTAAAAAAAACAAAGCGAAAAGGAAATATTTTTGACTATGTTTTGAAAGATTTGAAAATTAACAAAAAAGATATAATCCATTTAGGAGATAACATCATAAGTGATTTTTATATACCTAAAAGAAAAGGAATAAAATCGATTTTAATAAAAAATAAAATAGAAAACAAGTATTATAATAAGAAAGTTTTAAAAAAAGATTTATACGATTATAAAAGTCTAGCAAAATTTATTTCTAATAATTCCGATAAAAAAGAACATAATTATTATTTTAATATGGGTTATGAAACATTTGGACCAATCTTATATGGATTTACAGACTGGTTAGAAAAAAATGTAGAGGAAGATAGCAATATTTTCTTTTTAGCAAGAGATGGATATGTAATGCAAAAAGCATTTAATTTGATTTCATCTCGTAAAAACTCTTATTTTTATGCTTCAAGAAGAGCATTGATCATTCCAACATTATGGATGAATAGCGATATAAAAGAAATGACTGATAATTTTTTAATAAAGTTTTATATGAAATTATCTCATTTGTTTAATATGCTAGGTTTAAAAGAAGAAGATTATGAAAAGATTGTAAAAAAATATGGTATGCAAATAAATGATGAAATAAAATACGAAGAATTATTTGATAATCCAACTATAAAAAAAATGCTGGAAGAAATCATACCATTAATAAAAGAAAATTCAAAAAAAGAATATGACTTATTAAAAAAATATTTGGTACAAGAAAAGTTTAATGGAAAAGCAACCATTGTAGATATTGGTTGGAACGGGAATATGCAAAAAGCACTATTAAAGATAGTAGACGATAAAACAACTATAAATGGATACTACGTTGGTGTTTCACCAGATAGTAGAAATATTGGAAAAATGAATATGCAAGGATTTTTATTTGATGAAAAACATAATCATGACATCTCTTTATGTTTAAAAGCAATAAATTCTATTTTTGAAGGCATGTTTTTGGCACCTCATGGTTCTACAAAAAAATATATAGAAAAAAAAGGAAAAATTGAACCAGTACTTCAACCTTATGAATATGATAATTCTGAAGAAAAAATAGCCTTTCAACAAATTCAAGAGGGAGCACTAAAATTTATTTTAGATTATTATAATTCAGATTTAAAAGAAATTTTAAATATTAATGCAAAATTAAGTTTTTATAATTTAGAACAATTTGCTTATTATCCTACCAAAGAAGACATAAGTCATTTTGGAGACTTTAAATTTTTAGACGAAGATACGATCTATATTGCTAAACCCAAAAAATTAATGCATTATATAAAAAAACCAAAAGATTTATTACGAGATATTTATTCTTCAGGTTGGATAATTGCTTTCATGAAAAGATTAACAAAATTCAATTTTTTTTATACAAGTATGTTTAAATTTTATATTAAAATATATATGAAAAAAAAGAAAAAGAAATTTACGTTGTAAACAGTAACTAAAAAAGGAGAGAGTGAAATGAAAAAGAGAAGATGGAAAATTTCTATACCAAACATTCTATTCTCTTTTTTCTTTGCTCTTGTTTTCTTACTAGATATGAAATTAGAGTATAATGAAAGTACAATTGGTCCCTTTACGAAAGTAGATGTTAGTACTTTTCAAGTCAAAGACATTTTTTTCTATCTTTTAATATTTCTAATGACTTATGTACTTTTATTACTTATAGAAAAAGGATATGACAAGTTATCCACAAAAGAAAAAGATAAAAAGAAAATTCCTATATTTAAAATTTCTTTTGTCCTATTGCTTGTTGCATGGTTACCTTATATCTTAACTTATTTTCCAGGAGGTATTTATTACGATACTTTTGCATCCATTAAACAAGTCGAAAATGGTTTTTCTACTCTTACAAACCATAATCCAATTCTTTACACTTTGCTGTTAAAATTGTTTACAACTTTGGGAGAAATAACAAATGTCGGGTTAAAAGGAGGAATCGGATACTTTCTAATTTTTCAATATCTATTTTGTGCTTTTGTTTTAGCATATGCTACCAAAATGATTTACCAAAAAAATATTTCCAAATGTTTTTCTTATCTTACTCTTTTTTTCTTTGTTTTTTTTCCTTTAGTTCCCTTTTATGTCATCTCCGTATGGAAAGACACACCCTTTTCTTTTGTATTATTTTTGTTTATCCTCTTTCTATTTGATAAATGGGGGAGTACTTTTCTTCATAAAAAAACGGATTATGTGGTTTATTTTATTCTGGCATTCTTTGTTTGTTTTCTAAGAAATAATGGCATTATCATTATTATTTTAACAACACTTGTTTTGTACTTATGCACAAGGAATAAAAAATTTGGAATAAGTGGAGGAATTTTTTTATTAACAGTATTATTTATACAAGGACCCATTTATTCGCATTTTCACTTAAATGGAAGTACTTTTGTAGAAGCAAGTGCCATTCCTTTTAGTCAAATCGCTTATACGATAAAGAATAATGAAAATGTTTCACTAGAAGAAGTCGCGTTTATAGATAGTGTCATCCCTTTAGAAATACTAAAGAATGTGTATACACCAACAAATTTTGATACGATAAAATTTAACGAAAACTTTAACGACTATATCTTTAGTGCAAATAAAAAAGAATTCTTAAAAGTATGGTTTAAATTATTTCCTAAAAATATAGGCAATTACACAAAAGCGTACCTTTTACAAACACTAGGATTTTGGGATTACTTTCGAGCAAGTGATACAGCGTATATTCAAAATAATGTTTGGGAAAATGAATATGGCATAATAGGAACCGACATTATACAAAAAATAACAGGATTTTCGTTAAAAAATAGATTAAAACCTAAAATCCTTTTTAGTGCTGCCTCTTTCGTTTGGTTTTCTCTCCTTTCATTTGTGATTACTCTAAATAAAAGAAAATACAAACTTATTCTTGTCTATTTACCAGCTCTATTTTTATGGGGAAGTATTATGATAGGAACTCCTATTGCTTTTAGTTTGCGTTACGTATATGTTTTTGTATTATTTGTTCCTCTTAGTTTGATTATTCCAATACTACCATACGAAAATAAACATAAGAATAAAAAATTCGACAAATAATGTAGAAGACCATTGCTAAGAGATGAATTGGCATATAGTATAAGAAAAATAAAGAAAGATAAGAGCAATGCCAATTAAGCATTATCTTTTTTCAGAGCGTTTCTTTAATAAATCTTACGTGATGTATTATTTGGTATTATTGGAAATAAAAAAAACATATTCCAAAAATTTAAAGTAAAGACATTATGGCAGTGCTTACAAAGGTAATGTTTTTTTGTGAAAACGAAGAGTAGTTTTGAAACCAGAGATTATAATGTTAGTAAAAAACATATTTTTTAAATAAATCATCAAAAGAAATTTTATATTTAAATATTCTTTTTGTAGTAACATTTCATATATTACTTGCATGTGTTTTTATCAGAATTTAGTTGCATTTTTGGAACGTTCATAATATAATTAATAAGAAGTTTATTCTTGGTTAAAACTATCCTCAAGTTTTAACTCAGTTTAAACCAATTATAAAAAAGGAGGAAAAAATATGTCTATAACAAAAGAAGAAAAAGCTGCTATCATTAAAGAGTTTGGAAAAAATGAGCGTGATTGTGGTTCAACAGAAGTACAAGTTGCCATTTTAACAAAGAAAATCAACGCTTTAACAGAACACTTAAAAGTACATATTCATGATTTTCATTCAAAAAGAGGACTTTTAATGATGGTTGGTAAAAGAAGAAAATTACTAGATTATTTAAAAGAAAACGATGTAGTTTCTTATCGAAACTTAATCGAAAAATTAAATATAAGAAAATAAGGCACTTTCTTTTTAAAGTGTCTTTTTTTATTTTGCGGAGGTATTATGAAAAAAGTATATGAACTCGATTTTTTAGAAAGAAAATTAGTAGTAGAAACAGGAGAACTTGCTAAACAAGCAAATGGATCTGTTTTAGTAAGATATGGAGATACAGTGATTTTATCTGTATGCGTAATGGGAAAAAACACAATTACAGCAGACTTTTTTCCACTTACGGTTTTATATCAAGAAAAATTATATTCCGTTGGTAAAATTCCAGGTGGATTTATAAAAAGAGAAGGAAGACCTACGGATGAGGCAACACTAGCAGCTCGAATTATCGATAGACCTATCAGACCTATGTTTGATGAGAATTTGCGTAACGAAATTCAAGTTGTTAATACCGTTTTATCGGTTGACCAAGATAATTCTCCGATTATGACGGCATTATTTGGTTCAAGTTTATGTTTAGGAATTAGTGATATTCCTTTTGATGGACCAGTATCAGGAGTAGTTGTTGGAAAAATAGGGAAAGAATTTATTATCAATCCAACGAGTGAAGAATTAGAGAAAAGTAGTCTTAATTTAACAGTTGCTGGAACAAAAGATGCTATTTGTATGGTCGAAGCTGGAGCGCAAGAACTAAGCGAAAAAGATATGTTAGAAGCTATCCTTTTTGGACATGAACATATTAAAATGTTGTGTGCGTTCCAAGAAAGAATTATAGAAGAAGTTGGAGTTGCTAAAAAGGAATTAGCTGTTGCAAAAATTGATGAAGAATTAGAAGCTGCTGTTCGTGAATATGCAACAAAAGATATGCTTGCGGCGATTCAAATTAAAGATAAACTAGAAAGCTATGAGCGTATTGAAGAAGTAAAGACAGCAGCTTTAGAAAATTTTGCAGAGATTTATGCGGAAGATGAAAACATTGAGCAAATTTTAAAAGATGTTAAAAAGGTTGTAGATACGATTGAAGGGGATGAAGTAAGGCGTTTAATTACGGATAAGAAAATTAGACCGGATGGTAGAAAAATGGACGAAATTAGACACTTGGATGCCCAAATCGATTTACTTCCAAGACCACATGGTAGTGCTTTATTTACAAGAGGAGAAACCCAAGCACTTGCAACAACAACACTTGGAGCTATCGGTGAACATCAAATTTTAGATGGTTTAGGGATTGAAGATACAAAACGTTTTATGCTTCATTATAATTTTCCTCAATTCTCCGTAGGGGAAACCGGAAGATATGGAAGTCCTGGAAGACGGGAAATAGGGCATGGTGCTTTAGGAGAAAGAGCACTTGCCCAAGTGATTCCTTCAGAAGAAGAGTTTCCCTATACGATACGTGTTGTAAGTGAGATTTTAGAAAGCAATGGGTCTAGCTCACAAGCAACGATTTGTGCTGGATGTCTTTCTTTAATGGCTGCAGGAGTACCAATAAAAAAACCAGTTGCTGGAATTGCTATGGGACTTATTCAAAATGGAAAGAAATACACGATACTTACGGATATTGCGGGATTAGAAGACCACATGGGAGATATGGACTTTAAAGTGGCTGGAACACGTGATGGCATTTGTGCTTTACAAATGGATATTAAAATCAAAGGTGTTACCAAAGAAATTTTAAAAGAAGCTTTAGCACAAGCTAAAAAAGCAAGACTTGAAATTTTGGATGTCATGCAAGATTGTATTAAAGAACCTCGTAAGGAATTATCGCCATATGCTCCTAAGATTGAAACATTTAAAATTGACCCAGAAAAAATTAAAGATGTTATTGGGCGTGGTGGAGAGATGATTACCAGAATTATTTTAGAAGCTAGTCATGTTTCTACTGTAAATGATAAAGATGCGGTTAAAGTGGATTTAGAAGATGATGGGCGTGTCATTATTTACCATACGGATTTTGAGATTATTGAAAAAACCAAAGAAATGATTTTAGATGTTGTACGAGAGGTAGTAGAAGGAGAAATCTATACAGGAACCATTACCAAAGTAGAAGATTTTGGTTGCTTTGTAGAGTTATGGAGTGGTTGTGAAGGACTCGTACATGTTTCGCAACTTGCTCATGAAAGAGTGGAAAAACCAAGTGATGCATTTAAAGTAGGAGACCAAATTGTAGTAAAATCTTTAGGGTATGATAATAGAGGAAGATTAAACCTTTCTCGTAAAGAAGCTTTACCAAAACCGAAAAAGAGTGAAAAAGAAGAGAAAAAAGAAAAGAAGGAGAAGAAAAAACATGAATAAGCCAATTGCAGGACAAAAGTATCGTCATTTTAAAGGGATGATTGTGACGATATTAACTATTGCTAAAGATTCTGAATCATTAGAAGAGTTGGTTGTTTATGAACATGATGGTGAAGCTTGGGTAAGACCATTACGAATGTTTTTATCAGAAGTGGATAAAGAAAAGTATCCTGATGTTTTACAAAAAATGCGTTTTGAATTAATAGAAGAAGCTTAAATTTTCATGTATGGAATATAGAATTTATGTAGATACAAAAATGTTATCTGCTTTTTTTAAAATTTTACGAGTAGTACAGACTTTGAAATAATACAATAATGTGTATATAAGACTTACATAAATTTATTCATAAAAATAGTATTGACTCTCCAGTTAACTGTAATGATTAAATGTTTTACAGGAGGGAAAAATATGAGTAAATATTGTGCAGATTGTATTCATATGAATACAAAAGAAGAAAAATATGATGGAGTTTATAAATGTAAATTTCTAAAAGATTTTACGAATGCCAGTAGTAATGCTTGTGAAAAGTTTGATAAATCCTATGGGAGAAACATTGCAGAAAAGCAAAGATTGTACGATTTAGGAAAAGAAGCTAAATTGAAAAAAGAAGAAGCTCCGCTTGGCATTTACATATTTATATTAATAGTACTAATCATTTGTACCATTATTGTAAAATTAACAGGAAATTAAAAAAGGAAAGGGATAGGATGAAATATAAGATTGGTGAGTTTTCAAAATTAGTAAATGTCCCTGTCAAAACATTAAGATATTATGATGAGATTTCGTTGTTTAAACCCAAAGAAGTGGATATATTTAGTAATTACAGATATTACTTGGAATCACAAGTGGAAGACTTAAAAATAATATTAGAATTAAAAGAAGCAGGATTTCGACTGGAAGAGATTATTAAATATTGGAATAATTGGGATGATAAAATAATGTCTCACCAAAAAGAAAAAATTTATTTAGAAAAAAAGGAATTAAATAAAAAAATTAAAAAAATTGATGAACTTCGTACAAGAATGAAAGACGGAGTCATTTATAATAAAGATATAGATATCGTGAATATCAAAGAAAGGAAAAGAGTATGATAACAAAAAATACAAATTTAATTATTGGAAAAGTGGAGTCTGGAAAAACAAGAGGAATCATGTTTCCAGAAATGAAAAAATTAATAGAAGAAGAAAAAAATTTATTTATAATAGATAATAAAGAAGAGTATTATCCAAGATTTAAAGAAGAATTAGAAAAAAATGGATATAAAGTTTGGTTAATAAATTTAAGAAATCCTTTAAAATCAAACACGTTTAATCTTTTAGAATATCCATATTTCTTATACAAAAATGGAAATAAAGATGCTGCAACAAATCTTGTGGTAAGTATTGCAGAAAATATATGTATAAATAAAAATAGTGAATCTGATATATTTTGGGACAATAGTGCTGCTAATTATCTAACAAGTTTAATTCTTATTTTATTCGAACATGGTACAGAAGAAGAAATTCATTTTATGAGTTTAGGGGCTTTAACTAATATTTTAGATGAGGAATCGAGTGTAGAAAAAATAAGAGACTATTTTAAAAGTTTGGATGTAACTAGTGCCATTTATAGATTAGGGTCACCTACCATTTTTTCTCCAGTAGACACTAGAGGAGGAATTCTATCTACCTTAAAATATAAAATCAATACTTTTTTTAATAGAGAAGAAATATTAAAAGCACTATCTGTATCGGAATTTAAAGTAGAAAAATTTAAAGAAAAAACAGCTATTTTCTTTGAAGGAAAAAGTGACCTTAATGCCATCGCTAATATTTTATTAGGACAACTTATTACCGCCAATAAAGAACAAGATAGAGAACTAGCTGTTATATTAGACGATTTAAATTCTTTACCACAAATTTCTGAAATGAAAGAATTAATCGAATATGCTACACTAAATCATTTAAAATCTTATTTTATAACTAATTGCTTAGAAGAATTAAACGATATGTATGGAAAATATACATTTAAGAAAATTGCCAATGTTATAGATGTAAATGAGATGCATGATTTAAAAATAGATAATCTTTACAAAACAGTAGAATTTCCAAATAAAAAGGATGCTAATATCAAAACGATAGATATTAAGAAAATATTAAAATAACAGGTTTTGAGGATATATGATAAAGAAAAATAAACACGGTTTAAACATTCTTTATGATAAAAAAAGTGGAATATGGTATACTTAGTATAAATATAATGGAAAGACTAGGAAACAAATTATGGAAAAAAAACATAACGTATATATAAGTATAGTAATAATAGTGTTAATTATAGTAGGAATTGGCTCGACGTTTGCTTACTTTACCTCAACGATAAGAAAAGAAAGAGAAGAAAATGCCCAAACCAAAGTAATGACAGAAGCAATAGCAAATGCCACTATGGATTTAGGAGACTTAGTAACAGCTAATAATATTTTACCAGGGCATAAAATAATAAAAACAATTACAGTAACAGGAGAAGGAGGAGAAAAAGCAAAAGCGATAAAAGCAACAATTACACTAACTCCTGAAGTAGAAGAGTTTAAAAATCATGTTAAATATAGTTTATATGAAGTAGAAAGCATAAAAGCCCCCAATCCAGTGAATATATGTGGGACTTCAAACCCAGTTACCAAAGACGGGGAATATTACGATAATATGGAATGTATAACTAATGGTTTAGGGAGTCCAATAATAGAAGGAATATTTGTAGGAAAAGAACCTGTTAATCATGAAATTGAAGTTAATGGGACCACTAAAAAAACGTATTATTTGCTAATTGAATACATAAATGATAAAGAAACAAGCCAAGATGATGAACAAGGAAAAACATTTACAGTAACTATTGGATTTGGAAGAGGAAAAGAATATAAAGAAGCTTTATTAAAAGGAGCAGATCCAGTTTTAGCGGAAAATCTAATACCTATAGAAATAGATGAACAAGGGAAAGTGAGGAAAGCAGATATAGAGGGTAAATGGTATAGCTATGAAGAGAAGAAATGGGCAAATGCAGTCATATTAGTTGATAAAACAAAGAGTTATAATAGTTATGATGTAATACCAGAAGAGAATATTGAGAGTTACTTTGTATGGATACCTAAATACAGTTATCAGCTATGGGATATGGGGAATTATAATAGTCTAACTAATACAGATATAACCCGAATTCATACAATTCCGATAAAATTTGGCTTAGAGGATACAATAGATGCAAATGAATTTGAATGTAGCACTCCAATGACTTCTGGATCAAATGGCAATTGTCAAATAGGAGACTATATGACCCATCCAGCGTTTATCAGCATGAAC
>CARMXJ010000016.1 GCA_949025205.1 uncultured Bacilli bacterium
CTATTTGCAAACGTTATCTCATTACTCTTTTATAAGTATGACTTTCCTATTATATAAAAAATAGCTATACAACTGGACTTATGCCACTTATATAGCTACTCGTTGTGCTTTTATTATAGCATTTTTTAGACTTTTTCATAAGGAAAAAGTTTTGGTTTTTTTGTCTATTTTATTCATTTATTTTTGGTGATTTCTGCTGTATCATAGTGTTTAATTTGGCAATTACTATGAGCATATAAATTTAGATCTCCATCTTTAGGGATGCCATTAAAATATGCTCCGATCGCTCTACATACACCATTATGAGTAATTATTAAAATCTTATTATTAGGATACTTTTCTTTTATATCTTCAATAAAATCCCATACATTTTTTACAAATTCTTTTATTGGCATCATGCCTTTAATATTAAAATCGTAATTATAGTTCCAATAATGAAGATAATCAAAACTATCTTTTGGTTTTCCTTCCATTTCTCCACAATCCCGTTCCATAATTCTATCTTCTTCTAAAACTTTTTTTCCTTTTGTGTTGATAAGCTCGCATGTTCTTCTTGTTCTTTCTAAGGGCGAACAGATAATAAAATCATAAGCAATTTTATTTATTTCATTTCGAGCATTCATTGCTTGTTGTTCGCCTTTTTCTGTCAATGAATATATTTGTTTTCTTCCAACCATTTCTTTATGAGCATTTGTTTTTGTCTCTCCATGTCTAATCACATATAATTCCATACCTTATTATTCCTTTCTACCATTTTTTTATAATTAGTTAAATTTTTGATCTAAAAAGAATATTTCATACCATTTAATAAAGCAATAGATTGTCCATACTTTTTTATAAGTATCTTTTTTGTGATTTTTATGTTGTTCTAAAAGCTTTAAAATATAGGCTTGGTTAAATAATTCGCCAACAAAATCTTGTTCTATTGTGGATTTTATTTCGTTATAAAAATCTTCCTCTCGCATCCATTCACGAAGTGGTACGGGAAAACCTAATTTTTTCTTTTTGTAGGATTCATTCGGAATTACTTTTTTCGCAGCGCTTCGTAAAGCAACTTTCGTATTTTCTTTTGTTACTTTACTTTTTTCATTTAAAGTACTTGCCAGTTTAAATACTTCGGTATCAATAAAGGGGACTCTTCCTTCAATGGAATTTGCCATAGTCATACGGTCTGCTTTTTGCAAAATGTCTTTTAATAACCAGAAATGAATATCAATGGCTTGCATTTTTGTAATGTTATCTTTGTCTTTGTAGTTTTCAAATACTTCTTTGGTTAAGTCTTTGTTTTTGATTTTGTCTTCTACTTTTAACACTTTTTTTCGCTCTTGCTCACTAAATACTTTATTAACACCAATGTATTCCCTCTCTAACTTCGTACCACGGCGAACAATAAAGTTTCTTCCTCTCACTTCAGGAAGTAGTCCAAAAATAAGAGCTGCTAAGTGTCTAAGAGGGTATGGTATTTTGTTGTACCATTTTAAATCGACTTCTTCACGGTATTTGTTATACCCACCAAAGAATTCATCTGCTCCTTCTCCAGATAAGACAACTTTTACATCTTTACTCGCTAGATTAGAGACAAAATATAAGGCGATGGCTGCAGGGTCACTAGAAGGTTCATCCATATGATATAGAATTTTTGGTACGATGTTTTTGTATTCTTCTTTGGTAATTTTTTTGTTCATATTTCCTATTTTTAATTTATCAGCTAAATCTTTTGCATACTCGATTTCGTTATATTTTGGAATGTCATATCCTACTGTATATGTTTTGTCGGGCTTAGCAAGACTTACAATATATGAAGAATCTATACCGCTTGATAAAAAGGAACCTACTTCTACATCACTTAGCATATGATGCTCTACTGAATCTTTCATAACTTTCTCGATTTCTTCTACCGTTTTCTTTAGTTCACGATTTTTCTCATTAAATTTTATTTCATAGAATTTGTCTATTTTTATGTTTCCATTTTTATAGGTAAGACTGCATCCTGGGTCTAAGCGATATACCCCTTTAAAGAATGTTTCTGTAGTTGGTGTAAAACTAAAAGATAAGTAAGGTCCAATTAATTCTTTATTTAAAACTTTTTCAAAAGTGGGATGTTCTAGGAATGACTTTATTTCGGAAGAAAACAGCAAAGTATTTTCTTTTTGGTAATAATAAAAGGGTTTGATACCAAAGTGGTCACGAGCACAAAATAAGGTTTCTGTATTTTTATCCCATATGGCAAAGGCAAACATACCTCTTAGTTTTTTAGGTAAATTTTTTCCCCATTCTTCGTAACCATGAACAAGTACTTCGGTATCGCTATTGGTTTTAAATTTATGTTTTTTCTTTTTTAACTCTGCTTTTAGTTCAATGTAATTATATATTTCACCATTAAAAACAACTACGATACTATCTGTTTCATTAAACATAGGTTGAGAACCTGTAGATAAATCAATAATCGAAAGCCTTCTATGTCCTAAAGCCACTAATTCATCTACATAATATCCTTCGCCATCCGGACCGCGATGTTTTATACGGTCAGCCATTTTTTTGATGATTTTCTTTTTATTTTTTTCTTCACTTACAAATCCTACGATTCCACACATAAGGTTTTCTCCTCACTATTTCTATAATAAAAAAGCAATAGAATTTCGTATTACTCCTTTTCTATTACTAGTATACCACACATTTGCTCTTATTATATAAGAGTCAGATTTACTTTCTCTTTTTCTTTATCTATTTTGTCTACGTGACAAGTAATAATATCCCCCACATGGATGACATCAAGTGGGTTGCTTACAAATTCTTTACTTAATTTAGAAATGTGAATAAGTCCATCGTTATGAAGTCCAATGTCTACAAATGCACCGAAAGATACCACATTTCGTACCGTTCCGGTCAGTTCCATTCCAACACGCAAATCATCGATTGTTAATACATCACTTTTTAGTAAGACATCTTCTAAAAAATCTCTAGGGTCTAATCCCGGTGTTATAAGTTCATTTACAATATCTTGTATTGTATATATATCGGTATTGTATTTTTTACTTAGTGCTTCGATATTCGCATTTTCTATTTTATTTTTAAATTCTTCGGTTTTAGAATCATTTATATCTAGCTGTAAATCTTTTAACAGATTTTTTGTAATGCCATAACTTTCAGGGTGGATTTTTGTTTTGTCTAGCGGATTTTCGCCATCATTAATTCTTAAGAATCCTATACATTGTTCATAAATCTTGTCACTGATTCCTGCTAATTTTTTTATCTCTTCTCGATTTTTAAAGTTGTGTTCTTTTTTAAATTTTTGAATACTGTCAATACATTTTTTATTTAAACCGGAGATGTATTTTAAAATGCTATCACTAGCAGTATTAATGTTTACTCCTACTTCATTTACAATTTTAGATACGGTAAAGTCAAGAGCACTGTTAAGATTTGTTTGGTTGACATCGTGTTGGTATTCTCCAACCCCAATGGATTTTGGGTCAATTTTTACAAGTTCAGATAATGGGTCTTGAATTCTCCTGCCAATAGAGATAGCACTTCTTTTTTCAACCGTAAGGTCTGGAAATTCACTAATGGCCAGTTTGCTTGCAGAATAAACGCTTGCTCCGGCTTCACTTACTATATTGTATTTTACATTTAATCCTTTAATGGCTTCTGCAACAAAAATTTCGCTTTCACGAGATGCTGTTCCGTTTCCTATAGCAATGATATCGGCATTGTATTTTGTAATCAAATCTCTTAAGATTTTAGTTGCTTCTACTTTTTTGTTATGTGGTTCATGTGGATAAATCGTTGCAATTTCTAAAACTTCTCCATATGGGTTTAATACAGCTAATTTACAACCAGTACGAAATGCCGGATCAAAACCAATTACTGTTTTATTTTTAATTGGTTTTGTTAAAAGTAGTTTTTCTAGGTTATCTTTGAAGGTAATGATTGCTTCTTCACTGGCGTTATCTGTTAGCATCGTACGAATCTCTCTTTCAATACTTGGTAAAATTAATCTTTTTAACGCATCTTTTATGGCTTCTTCTACAACAGGTACTACAAAAGAAGATTTATTTTTAATCACTCTTTCTTTATAATTCTCTAAAATTCTATCATTATCAAAATCTAAAGATACTGATAAAATATTTGCTTTTTCTCCACGATTAATAGCTAATACGCGGTAGTGTTTTATGTATTTGATTCTATCTTGAAATTCATAATACATTTCAAATGTTTTCTTTTCATCTAAAGCATTCTTTTTCTTTTTGGTTGTGATAAAACCTGTGTTGAAAATAAAATTACGTACCCATTTTCTAGAGCTTGCATTGTCACTTATCCATTCACTAATGATGTATCCGGCATTTTTAATGGCTTCTTCTATGCTCATATTGTAACCATTTGCAAGAGTTTCCATATTTCCATTCATAGGAAATGCCATAATTTTTTTAGCGAGTGGTTCTAAACCAAGTTTAATCGCTTCTGTTGCTTTTGTTTTCTTTTTTTCTTTAAATGGACGATATAAATCTTCTACTTCTATTAGTTTTTCACAAGCACGAATGCTACTTTCTAATTCATCTGTTAATAAATCCTTTTCTCTTATAAGACGAATGACATCTTCTTTTCGCTTTTCTAAATTGCAAAGGTATTTGTATTGTTCGTTGATGATTCCAATTTGTTCTTCATCTAGTGCTCCCGTTACTTCTTTTCTATATCTTGCAATGAACGGAATAGTACAATCTTCACTTAGCAGCTTTAAAACTGCTTCTACTTGGCTTTCTTTCACATTTAAATTATTTGCTAATTCTTTTATAATGTTTGTATTCATTTTTACCTCCAAAAAAGAAGATATAGAACCATTTTCTATATCCCTTTTATTTCTTTTATATTTCTTCTATAAAAATTTTACCACTAATGGTTTTTCCCATATCAGGGGATTGGTCTACCGCTGTATTTTGATAAGTTATGGTTAAGGTATAATTTCTGGTTGTATTTCCACTCAAAGTTAATTCATCACTTAAAGCTTGCGTTGATTTAGGAAATATACCTGCTTTTCTATATCCAGCATCATCTGTTAAAACATATGTAATATCTTCGAAACTAATAAATTCATTTACTAAATCTTTTACTACTATTTTATATTTCATAGATACTGTACTATCATTTTTCAATGCGAACGTTTTTGTAAAAGTATCTCCTGGAATTATTTTCTTTTGAATAATATCTCCATCTGTAAATGTCGCACTTAACTTAGCTGTTCCTATGCTGGAATCTCCATTTCCTGTCTTATTAATACTATTTGTGTAATAAGCAAAACTTACAGATATCATGGCTATTATAAATATGAAAAGGGTTACAACAGAAATAATTATCGATTTTTTGGATTGTCCAGTCATTTCTCCCACCTATTTTCTATCTATATTCATTATCTATTATTCTTGTTTTTTTGTCAATTGAAACTTGGAATAGCATATCAACTTAAAATTAATGAATTTTTTTATTTTCAATATCTTTTATAATGTGAATAGCAGCAGATACTCCATCACTTGCTGCGGTAATCAGTTGATAAACTTCTTTTTTTATGCAATCTCCTGCTGCATATATTCCTTTTATTTTTGTTTCATAATTCTTATCCACTAGAATATAACCTTCTTCGTTTGTAATGTCTAGATTTTTCACAAATTCAATATTGGGTTCAAAACCCACATAAGTAAACAATGCAGATATTTCTAATTCTTTTTTGTTATCTAAAATAATTTTATCTAGTTTTTCTTCTTTTACAATTAATTCTGTTACTTGCCTATTTGTTAGAAGCTCTATGTTTTCTTTTTCTCTTACTTCTTTTATAAGAGCTTCTTCCGCTCTAAAAGCATCTCTTCTATGAATTAGATATACTTTGTTTACAATATTGGAAAGATAAAGTGCTTCTTCAAGAGCGCTATTTCCACCACCAACTACGGCGATGTCTTTTCCTTTGTAAAGATTTCCATCACAAAGAGCACATGTACTTAATCCTTTTCCTAGTAAGTTTTCTTCATGCTCTAAACCTAACTTCCTTGCTTTTCTTCCAGTTGCAATTATAATAAAATGACATTCAAAATTTCCTATATCCGTTATTACTTTCTTTTGCTTTTTTTCTATTTTAATTTCACTTACTTTTGCTTTTTTATAAGGTATTTTTAGTTTATTCACACTTTCAAATAATTGAAAAGATAAATCAGGTCCTGTGATTTCGGCATGGCCAGGATAATTGTTAATTTTATTAATTTTGTTTAATAAACCTCCTGGAATACCACTTTCTAACACAAGAACATTTAAACCACTATTTTGGGCATAAATAGCAGCAGATACTCCAGAAATTCCCATTCCAATAATAATTAAATCGTATTTCATAAAATCTCCTTAAAATTGAATATCGTTTCCAGTTGCTTCTGTATATAAATCTTCAAATTTTCCTTTACGACTTATTATCATAAAGATTAATAATCCGATAATAAATAAGCCAACGGATACTAATTGGGCTACTTTGAATCCAAAAAACATAAGTGAATCTGTTCTTAAGGATTCGATAAAAAATCTCCCAAAACTATACCACATTAAATATATGCTTGTTAGTTGTCCTACTTTTAAATATTTGTATTTTTTTGCTACAAGTAAAACAAAAACACCTAATAAACACCATAAAGATTCGTAAAAAAATGTTGGGTGGTAATACACACCATTTATGTGCATTCCTTCGATAATAAATTCGGGAATATGTTTATTTTGAAGAGCAAGCAAGGTTGTTGCACTTCCGTGGGCTTCTCCATTGAAGAAATTTCCCCATCTTCCTATCGCTTGTCCAAGTAATAAAGGGATAGCAATCATATCCGTTATTTTAGATAATCTTGTATTGTATTTCCGTGTATAAAGTACAAGGGTTATAAAGCCTGCTAGTAAGCCACCATGAATGGCAAGTCCGCCTTCCCATACTTTTAAAATACTAATGGGGTCATTTAAGTAATATTTATAATTAAAAATGACATAATAAATTCTTGCTCCAATAAATCCAAAGACAATGACCCAAAAAGCTAAATTAAATAGAAAATCTCTTGAATAGTTGTATTTTTTTCCTTCTTTTATAAGAATTATTGTGCCAAAAGTTATGGCAAGCAAAAGTAAAAACGAATACCATCTAATTTCTAAGCCAAATATACTAATCATTACAGGATTCAAAATTTCCACCATCTTTCTTTCTAGATTATATCAAAATATATTTTTACTTTAAAGATACATTTAAAAAAATATCTAATCTAGATACTTCTTTAAATATTTTCCTGTATAGGAGCTAACACAATTTACAACTTCTTCTGGTGTTCCAGTCGTTACGATTTGTCCACCAGCATCGCCGCCTTCTGGGCCTAAATCAATAATGTGGTCTGCTACTTTTATTACATCCAAATTGTGTTCAATGACTACTACAGTATCGCCGTTATCCACAATTCGATTTAAAATAGCAATCAATTTTTTGATATCCGCTGAGTGAAGTCCAGTCGTTGGTTCATCTAAAATAAATAAACTTTTTCCGGTTGGTTTTTTTTGTAATTCTTTGGCAAGTTTTACTCTTCCTGCTTCTCCTCCTGATAACGTTGGAGCTCCTTGTCCTAATTCTACATAAGATAATCCAACATCCATCATAATAGAGAGTTTAGCTTTTATTTTAGGCACGTTTTCAAAGAATTCCACTGCTTCTTCTACACGCATTTTTAATACTTCTGCAATGTTTTTTCCTTTAAATCTGATATTTAAAGTATCTCTATTATAGCGCGTTCCTTTGCATACATCACAAGGGACATATACATCTGGTAAGAAATGCATTTCTATTTTTTTTACTCCGTCTCCGTAACAAGCTTCACATCTTCCGCCTTTTACATTAAAAGAAAATCTTGATTTATCAAATCCGCGCATTTTACTTTCTTTCATTTCTGCAAAAAGGTTTCGAATGTCATCAAATACACCTACATAAGTTGCAGGGTTACTTCTAGGTGTTCTTCCAATAGGGTCTTGCGATATTTGCACCACCTTGTCGATATTCTCGAGTCCTTTTATTTTTTTATATTTTCCTGGTATTGTTTTTGATTTTGGATATAATTTTTTAAATACCGCTTTATGAAGAATTTCATTTACTAAAGAACTTTTTCCGGAACCAGATACACCAGTAACACATACAAATTTTCCTAGAGGAATTTTTACATCTATGTTCTTTAAATTATGTTCTTCTGCTCCGATAATTTCTAAAAATTTTCCATTCCCTTTACGACGTTTTTTAGGAACTTCTATTTTTTCTACTCCTGATAAGTATTTTCCAGTTAAAGAATTTTTATTTTTCATTACTTCTTTTGGAGTTCCTGCAGCTACAATCTGCCCACCTTCACGACCAGCTCCAGGACCAACATCTACTAAAAAGTCGGCTGCTAACATGGTATCGGTATCATGTTCTACAACTACTAAGGTATTTCCAAGGCTTACCATTTCTTTTAAAGAAGTAATGAGTTTATCATTGTCTCTTTGATGTAGTCCAATACTTGGTTCATCTAAAACATACAAAACGCCACTTAATTTGCTTCCAATTTGAGTAGCAAGTCTGATTCTTTGTAATTCTCCTCCTGATAAAGTACCTGCCATTCTATCAAGGGTTATGTAATCAAGTCCAACGTTTTTTAAAAATTCCAAACGATTTATGATTTCTTTTACAATAAGCTTACTAATTTCTGCTTGTTCTTTGTTTAGTTTCATATTTTTAATAAATTCTAACATACGTCCAATGCTCATTTGGGTCATTTCATAAATGTTTTTTTTGCCTACATAGACATTTAAGATACTTTCTTTAAGTCTGGCTCCATGACATAAAGGGCATTCGATTTCCATCATGAAATTATCTAACCACTCTCGAATCCAAGCCGATGATGTTTCCATGTATCTTCTTTCTAAGTTTTTGATAACGCCTTCGTAATAACGTGTAGCAAAGCGTTTATTTCCGTTTTTAGCAGTATATTCAAAATCTAATTCTTCTAAACTTCCAAACAAAACAATGTTACGCTCTTTTTTGGTTAACTTTTTAAACGGTTTGTTCATGTCAATTTTATAGTATTCGCAGGCAGTTTTTACATCTGTATAAAAAATATTAGCATCATCAGACATGGTAGCAATGGCTCCTTCATTGATAGATAATTCTGGGTCCGGTATTAATAATTCTTCTGATATGGCCGTTTTAAAACCTAAACCTTTGCATTCTGGGCAAGCACCAAAAGGAGCGTTAAAGGAAAACATACGTGGCTCTAAATCAGGAATGGAGTAATTACATTTGACACAAGCAAATTTTTCACTCCAAAGCATCTCTTCCCCGTTTATAATATGGATTAATACCATACCATCTGCTAGTTTTGTAGAAGTTTCAATGGCTTCAAAAACACGGCTTCGTTCTTCTTCTGCAAGCACAATACGGTCTACTACTACTTCAATGGTATCTTTACAATTTTTTTCTAAAACAATTTCTTCATCTAAAGAACGCATTTCTCCATTCAAACGAATTTTGGTAAATCCACTTTTTCGTAATTCGTCTAAAATTTCTTGGTGCATTCCTTTTTCTTCTTTGACAACGGGAGCCATAATTTCTAATTTTGTGCCCATCTCCATGTTCATCACTTTATTTGTCATTTCTTCAATGCTTTGGTGGGTAATGGCTTCGTGATGAGTAGGACAGTAAGGAATTCCTATTCTTGCATATAAAAGTTTTAAGTAATCGTATATTTCTGTTACAGTTCCTACTGTACTTCGGGGATTGTTGTTCGTTGTTTTTTGGTCAATTGCAATGGCAGGAGAAAGACCATCGATACTATCCACATCTGGTTTATCAGACCCTCCTAAAAACTGACGTGCATAACTGGACAAACTTTCTACAAACCTTCTTTGACCTTCGGCATAAATGGTATCAAAAGCAAGACTACTTTTTCCAGAACCAGATACACCTGTCATGACAATCAATTTATTTTTTGGTAAATCTAAATCTATATTTTTCAAATTATTTTCTCTTGCACCACGGATTATAATTTTATCATTGTTCATATTTACTTCCCTCACTCGTGTTACTTATTTTACCACAAATCACCAAATTTATAGCAAAATAAATATAGCATATATTTGTTCGCTTTTCAAGCAAAAGAAAAAGAAGTGTTAGGCTTCTTTTGTTTGTAGTTTTTTCTTCGCTTTTATCAATTTAGCAATTATTATACAATGGAAAAGAGATATTAGTAACGCTGGCAATATAAATAAGCGATATTCCAAATGAAATACAAAACCACATATAAAGGTTCCAATTGCTTTTCCAATCAGAGAAGAGCAATATTTTAAAGTTGTTAATAATAAAGAATATTTTTCTTCTATATTATTAATAAAAAAACCACTAAATACAAATTCATGCGTACAATCCGTTATAAATAAATAGAAAAGCATGATGAGAAATAATTGCAAATTATTGGTTATTAGAACTAGAAAATAAAGTAGAATTCTTACTCCATATTTCCAAAACATATGCCAATAATCGTTTTTTATTTTTGAATATTTTACAATAACCATAGATAAAATATTTGAACAAATTCCTAACCCTAAAATAAGATAACTGGCAGTGTTAGAAGAAAAAGATAAATTTTCTGTTAAAATAAGCATAGGCATTCCCAAAACAGCTCCCCATATTAAAGAACCTATCCCATTATGAATTAGGTATGTATATAAAAATGTATTTTTATTAAAATACTTTAAAGTTTCTTTCAAATCAAATTTACTTTTTTCTTTTTTACTATCTATATCTATTGTGATTAATATAAAAAAGGATAAAAAAGTAAAAATGATAGACAGTAATAAACAGATGTTATAATTAATGGTTGTATGAATGATTGTTTTTCCAAGTAAAATGGATACAAATAAAAATCCTAATTTACTAAATAAAGATTCTACAAAACTTTTTTTTGTATATAAAACATCATCTTTTGAAATATTCATCATTAGAGGATATATACTTGCTACAATAACTTGCGTAAAAGCAATATCAAAAAACATTAAAAATTTTATCCAAAAAACAGAGTTCGTATCATTTAAACAAATTAATAGAGTGCCTGTTATCATTTTTATAACTAAAGAAACTACTATTCCTAATTTTAGTTTATTTGCTGAAACTCTAATTGTGAAATAAAATAAGATTAAAACGGTAACTAAATAAGAAATACTAATGACATGACTTATGGATACGGTAGATAAATTATTTTCTGCCATCCACATTTCTCTATAATTATCAAAAGTTCCAATCGAAAATCCAAACAACGCTAAAAAGAATAGCAACCAAAAACATTTATTATTTTTTATCTTCTGCATATGATTCACCTATCACAAGTATAACATATTTTTAAATTTTTTTATTCTTCATTTGGATACTTTCTTTTTTGAATGAAATATGTAATTTTTAAAGATAATTTCCAAGGAATAAATCGGTTTAGAAACAAACCAAGTTTTACACTCCATCCAGGTACAATAATTAACTTTTTTTGAAACATCTTATCAATGCCCATTTTTGCTACTTTTTCACTGGGCATTTCTTTTATGTTAAAGACTCCACGTGCTACTTCATTAAATTCTGTTTTTACGGGGCCGGGACATAAAGCACTTATATGTACTTTACTATTTTGGTGTTTTAATTCTTCATAAATAGCAAGAGTTAATTTTGTTATATAATTTTTAGTAGCATAGTAAGTATTTAATCTAGGACCCGCTAAAAATCCGGCACTAGAACAAACATTAAGGATATAACCTTTATCTTTTTTTACGAAGTCTGTTAAAAATAGTTTCGTTAAAATATGGTAAGTTTTTATATTTAAATCAATCATTTCTAATTCTCTAGAAAGGTCTGTTTTCGTAAACATTCCAAATAGTCCAAATCCAGCATTGTTGATTAAAATATCAATATTTTCTTTTTTTACTTTTTCGTATAGTGCAAAAACATTTTCTTCTTTAAGCAAATCAAGTTCTATAATCTTTACATTTACTGCTACATTTTTCTTGATTTCTTCTAATCTTTCTTTTCTTCTTGCAACTAAAATCAAATCATGTCCTAAACTTGCTAAATAATAAGCCATATCTCTTCCAATACCGCTGCTTGCTCCTGTAATTAAAGCTTTCATTAAAATCACCTAAATTTATTATAATATAAAAAAGAATTTATTATACTTTTCGCTAAATTTAACTTTCTACTTTTTTCTTTAAATTCTCTATTTCTTCAATAGGTAAACATGTAGCAGAAGCGATTTGTTCTACCGTATTAATTCCCATTTTTAGCAAATTTGTAGCTACATCTAATGCAGTTTGCCTGCTGCCTTCTTTTTTTGCTAAAGATACCTCCGTATTAAAACACTTTCTTCTATCTTCTTCTTCCGTCATATAAATATGAAATTCTGGACTTTCATTTAACTTTTCTATCTCTTCCATATACTTCTCCACCATCTTATCTTTCTTTGCTATCTTTTCTAATTCTTCTAATCCTAAATCGAGCATAATTAAGTATTTATATTCTTCTATTTTCTTTTCTTCTTTAGAATACCAAAACTCTTTCATTCTGTCCATGTTAAATTCGTATAGTAAAAAGTTATCTACATACTTTTATCCTTTTTCATTTTGTATTTCATACAATTTTACTTCTTCTTTTGTATCATGCCCCATTCCATAGGTAAAATTAATTTGGATAATTTTTATATTCTCATTGTATTCTTCTCCACGTAAAGTGTAATGGGCATAGTTATCACAATGATAAGCTAGATTTCTTACATGTAAATATTCTTGGTATCTTGCATTTAGTTCGATTCTAATATACCCTATTTCTGTGAAAAGCAAAACATCTACTCTTTTTCCTTTTACCTTTAGATTTCCTACTCTTTTTTCTACATTTAATTCTTTTATCTCATACACTTTAACTTTTAATGTTGTTTCTAATATTTTTTGTAAAATATCTCGGTTTTCTTCTTTTAACAATATTTCTTTAAATGGTCTATCCCATTTACAAGTATAAAACTTTTTGGTATGCAAATACTTACCTCCCTCTACTATATATTTACAACGTAAATCCTTCATTTCCTTTTTTAAAAAGAAAAAATCAGAAATTTTTTTTCTGGTTTTTGTTTACTCTTCCACTATCTCTGTTTCATATAGTTTCTTATATACTTTATTTTGTGAAAGAAGTTCTTGATGTGTTCCTTGCGCTACTACTTTTCCATTTTCTATAAGCAAAATTCTATCTGCATTTATAATAGTGGATAATCTATGAGCAATAATTAAAACGGTATAATCTTTTTTTAAATTATCAATTGCCTTTTGAATATCTTTTTGTGTTTCATTATCAAGGGCACTTGTCGCTTCATCAAATAAAATAATCTTAGTATCTTGTACAAATGCTCTAGCAATGGCAAGTCTTTGTCTTTGACCACCAGATAAGGTTACTCCGCCTTCTCCAACTACTGTTTCATATTTGTCTGGTAGAGTTTCAATAAAAGAATCCAAACAAGCTAATTTACAAGCTCTTTTTATTTCTTTATCCGTTACCTCTTTTTTTATTAATTTAAAATTATCTTTTATACTCATATTAAAAATATAAGGATTTTGACTAATAATTGTAATATTATTTCTTATGGATTTTTCATCTAATGCATTAATGTCTTTATTATCAAGGTAAATGTGACCAGAAGAAATTGGGTATAACTTACATAATAGAGAGAAGATAGTCGTTTTACCTGCCCCACTTTTTCCTACAAAGGCTACTGTTTCATTGGCATTTACTTTAAAATCCATTCCTTTTAAAACAGGATTATTTCCATAACTAAAATGAATATCTTTAAACTCAATATTACCATCTATTTTTTTAATTTGTTCTAAACCAAATTCCTCTTTTTTAAACTCTTTATTGTCTAAAATAGAAAATACGCGGTTACAAGAAAGATTAAACCCTTTTACTTCTTGAAGTAAATCGCCAACTTTGCGCATTAAGTCATTAAATACTCTAGAACGATAATTATATAATACAAGAGCAGAAGAAACAGACAAATAATTTTTGGACATAAGATAAACAAAAAGAATTATCAACAAAATTTCACATAAATCATAAATAATGTCAATAATACAATTATAATTAATTTCTACATTTCGAAAAGAAAATTGGCTATTTGTTAAATTATCTATATCTTTATCAATAGCTTCCATAAAGGAATCTTTAGCATAAAGCATTTTTATATCGCGAATACCACGGACAAGTTCTCCAATTAAACTACCAGTTTTCTCTCTTTGCTTTCTATATTTTTTGTCTTCTTCATTCATTTTTCGAACTTTTATCAAATGAAGTGTTGTAAGAAGAACAGAACAAATTAAAAAATAGCAAAATACAACTTTATTTAAAATAAAAATTGCAATATAAACTCCAATATCTGTTAATATTCCTGTCAGATATCCCATTCCTCTCGTATATATTCTAGACATTTCATCCGTATCGTTATTTAGTCTTTGAATGAAGGTACCGCTCCCACATTTATCGATAGAAGTAAGTTCAATTTTTAAGATTTCTTTAGCAGCATCCATTTGAATATCTTTTGTGGTTCCTCTAAAAAATATTTGGGTATTTTTTCTAAGAAGAACAGTTGTTAAATCACATAAAAAAGACATTCCAAAACAAATAAGGGCAGCGATTAAAAGTTCTTGATATAAAGATGTCGATAACGCCACAAGCTCTTTTGCAGTAAAAATAGGATAAAGTACATTTATTCCTATATTCATAATCGATATAATAGTAAAAATAAATAAACTTTTTTTATATTTCTTGCCATATTTATATACTCTTTTTAAATTGTAGATTGTTTCCTTCATATAGAAACCTCCTTGCTTTAAAACAATTGTAACATAAAAAAGAGAAGATTTTAATCCTCTCGATTTCCAAAAAGCAATATAAGTCTTACTAATTCTAAGGCACTTGTTAATACGCCTGCTAAATACGTGGATGCTGCTGCGCTAAGCATTTTTTTAATGCCATCTTGCTCTTCTGTTGTAGCAAGGTGCAAATTTTCAATTTCAGTTTTGGCTCTTTTACTTGCATCGATTTCTACTGGAAGAGTCACAAGTTGAAAAATAAGACCCGTTCCTACAAGGCAAATTCCTAACCATATCATTTCCAGCGATTCCATAAGCAAGCCTAGTAAAATTACAAAGTAGGAAAAACTGGTTGCAAAGTTCACAGCTGGAAAGATTACACTTCGAATACGCATGTAGGCATATCCTTCTTTGTCTTGAATAGCATGGCCACATTCATGCGCTGCAACAGCAGTAGATGCTATAGATTTTCCATGATAAATATCACTTGATAAACGTACGACTTTTCTTTTTGGGTCGTAATGGTCAGATAATGTGCCTTTTGTTTGTACCACATATACATCTTTAAGACCTTTTTTATCTAATATTTTTCTAGCGACTTCAAAGCCACTTAAATCTTCATCGTTTTCAATTCCTTTGTATTTGCCATAACTACTCGTTACTAACATTTGCGCAATAGCAGGAATGATTAACATTAAAATCAGAATTATAAAATCCATATTTTTCACTTCCTTATTTCATTGTAACACCTAATTGTGAAATATTGGTGTAAACATCATTTTTTAATTTCGTAGGTTGTTCCTTCTCTTGTATCTTTAATAAAAATACCTTGGTTTTCTAAAGTAGCACGGATTTCATCTGCAAGTGCATAATTCTTTTGCTCTTTTGCTTCTTTTCTTTTGGCTATTTGTTCCTCTATATATGCTGTATCTATTTCACTATTTACATTCTCTTTCTTTAATAAATCTAAAGATAAAACTTTATCCCATGCTTTTATTAAAGCTAATTTTGTTGTACTATTTATATTACTTTTCAATAAATCATATATATATGTTATTGCATTTGCAGTATTTAAATCATCTGCAATGGCTTCTTTAAATTTTACATCATACTCTTTAAAAATCTCTTTGTCTAACTCGCCTTCTTCTTTTAACTGGCTTATTTTGTTTTTTAACTTTTCATAAGCTTGACTTGCATTGTCAAGTGCTTCATAAGAAAATACAAGGACTTTACGATAAGATGTATTTAAGCACATAAAACGATAGACAAGAGGATTGTAGCCTTTTTCTTTTAATAAGGAAATCGTCAAAAAGTCTCCTTTTGATTTTGCCATTTTTCCATTTACATCATTTAAATGTTCTCCATGTACCCAGTAATTACACCATTTGTGCCCTACATAAGCTTCACTTTGCGCTATTTCGTTTGTGTGATGTGGGAAGATATTATCAACACCTCCACAATGAATATCTAAATATTCTCCTAAATATTTTAAACTGATTCCAGAACATTCAATATGCCATCCAGGATATCCTACTCCCCAAGGAGAATCCCATTTTAAAGCTTGTGATTCAAATTTTGATTTTGTAAACCAAAGCACAAAATCCGCTTGGTTTCTTTTGGATGTATCTTCTTCTACACCTTCTCTTACACCTATTACCATTTCATCTATTTTGTGATTAGTAAGAGTATAATAATCTTCTAATTTGGAAGTATCAAAATAAACATTTCCTCCACTTTGGTAAGCATAGCCAATTTCTAAAAGTTTGGTAATTATTTTAATGTACTCATCAATATTATCTGTAGCATTAGATACTATTTCTGGCCATTTAATATTTAGACTTTCTGTATCTTTTTTGAATTCTTCTGTATAAAATTTTGCAATTTCTAAAACCGTTTTATTTTCTCTGGCGGCTCCTTTTAACATTTTGTCTTCTCCAGAATCAGAATCACTTGCTAAATGGCCAACATCTGTAATGTTCATAACTCTTTTCACAGAATAGCCTAAGTAATTTAATGTTTTTTCTAATATATCTTCAAATATATAAGTTCTCAAATTGCCAATGTGAGCAAAGTGGTAAACAGTTGGTCCACAAGTATACATCTTTACTTCGTTTGGGTCATTTGGTACAAACTCCTCTACTTTTTTCGTTAATGTATTAAATATTTTCATTATCGTCATCTCTCTTTGTTATAGTTTATTTTTTAAGTTTGTTATTTATTTGTTTATCCTTTTATAATAAATTTTTAAATCGGATGATTTAAAATCTAATTTTTTCATAGAGTTTAACATAACTTCATTTTCATTTCCCACATAATCTGTTATAAAATGACAATCGGGTTCTTTTCTTTCTAGTTCTTGCAAAAGCATTTTAAATACTCCTAGTTTTCGATATTCTTCTTTTACATACACTTGCGATAAATAAATGCCTTTTCCACAATTTGCCCAGTAAATATAAGAGTATAAAACAAAACCAGCTATCGCATCATTTGCTTCTGCAATAATAATATTTGCTACTTTATTTTCAAATATATCTTTTTCAATATTATCATCTAAAGTACTGTCAAAAAGATTTGATAATTTGTTGATTTCTTTATTAGCTTGTAAAATAAAATCTTTATCTTCTTTTTTTGCTTCTCTAAAATGTATATTCATGAGATTCTCCTTTTTTATTAATTCTTTATTATTCCCTATTTGTATGGCATTGTCAATATATTGATATTGCAAAATTTATATTGTAATCTTTTTGAAAAAAGCTTCAATAATTTTTTGAATTGTAAATATAATATTCATATAAGAATTCACAATTGTTTCTAACATATTTCATATTTTTTTCTATTATTTTTACTAATATTTTATTTGCGTTATAATTATTGTTATCTTTTAGTAATGCAATCTTTTGCGGAACTATAACTTTATTAGAATAAGTATGTAAATTCCAATATTCCATCTTGATATTTTTGATATCACTAGTACTTGGATATAACATTTTTAAAAAACTTTCATAATATGTACTCTTTACTTCATCTATATCATTGTAATCAAAATCAACTTGTTCTTCTAAATTCAAGATAAGAAAAACACTATTATCAAGAATATTTTCCATTTTTTTATATACATTTTTACGCTTTTTTAGTATCTTTTAGATTTTTGTTTACTACATAGTTTGGAATACCTCTAATACAAAATGGAGTCCTCATATAAAAAGTTCCTAACCAGTATATTAATTTATTAGTATTACTTTTTGAGGTTAACCATCTTAACCATACATCCATAATAGTTATAATACCTTTTTCCCCTTCTACAAAGAATACTTTCGGCGTTTTTTCAACATAAATTGAATTTTCTCCAATTCTTGGTTCAAGTCCATTTTTAAATATTGTATCTATATTTTCTTTATTCGTATAATGGAAATATGAATGTTTTAAGTCAATTTGAGAAATATCTTTCGATATAGTATTATTTTTTCATAACTTAATATACTCCTTGTATTCACAAAATTGTTAATAATTAATGTCCGAAATTATACTGCATATTTCTAATGCTAAGATTCTAAATATAATAATGTGAAAGTTTTTCAAATTTTGTTTTTTCATTAAGCTGTTGTCAGTATTTTTTCAGTTGTACGATATTTTCGTACTGTTGACTCTCTTCTTATTAATTTTTACTTTAATTGAACAAAATTTAATTTATTTTCTTTTCTAAATTTGCCTCCTACTATATATATTAAAGAGGAATTTGCAAATTCTTTTTTTATTTTAAAGTTTTATATTCTTTTTAGCACTTTTTATTTTTTCGATATAATTTTCTATATTTATATTACTTACTCTTTTTATAAAAGCATCTACCATTTCTTTTGGTAAAATACATTCTTCATAAGGAATGCCTGGGTAGTATTCCTTGGGATATGCTTCATAATCTTCTTTTGTTACATTGTATTTTTCTTCTATATATAAATTTATACAATCATAGGCATGGTATAATTCCTTGCAAAACTCTTGGTACGTTTTGCTGTTTAAATATTCTTCCGTAAAACACTCTAAAAAGAATAAGTAATCTGTTACTAAATGTAAAAACCATCCAAGTTCAAATGCATCTAACGTTTTATATTTTTCAAAAAAATGATACAAATTGACTTTACTGCGCACATGGCTTACATTGTTACATCCACGTTCTTTCTCTGTAAAATGTGTTTTGTCATTATCACTTGCAGCATCTGGATAAAGAGTCCCTGCTATAAAATTTTTATAATCGAGGTCTTTATGATTCTCTAAATATTTTTTAGCAATCGCTAAATGTACACTTGGACATGCCATATTATTCCCCTAATCTTTGTAATACTATATCTTTTCCAAGTAATTCTATCATTGTTTCTAAACAAGGTCCATGTATCAAACCAGATACAGCAATTCGAATGGGCATATAAAGCATTTTTCCAGAAACATTACATTTTATACCTATTTCTGTAATAAGCTCTTTTATCGTTTCTTCTGTCCAAACTTCTAGTTTTTTTATTTCTTCTCTGAATGTCAGTACGGTGTTTTTTATATGAATATCACTATTTAAAAAAGCTACGGCTTTTTCTTCAAAATCTATGGTATTTTTGAAAAACGTATGGGTCACTAAAACAATTTCAGCACCAAAATGAAGGCTATTTTTATATAGAAGTAAAAGTTTTCTTATCCACTTTTCTTCTTTTCCTTCTAAGTTATATGCTGCCGCTAAAAAAGGTCGTACAAATTTTAAGTAATCTTCTTCGGTCATTTCTTTTATATAATGGTGATTAAACCATTCTAATTTTTTTACATCATAATGAGCAGGCCTTCTATGAATGCGTTTACTATCAAAACTTTCTACAAGTTCTTCTAGTGTAAAAAATTCGCGAGTATCTCTTGGACTCCAACCTAGAAGTGCTAAGTAATTAAGAATCGCTTCTGGTAAGAAACCTTGGTTTAATAAATCCATTAAGTTGTTTTCTTTTGTTTCTTTGTTTCTTTTTGTACTATTTTTTATAAGAATTAAAGGAAGATGCACAAATTGGGGTCTTGGAAATCCTAAAGCATCATATAAGAGTAAGTATTTTGCTGTACTTGCTAAAAATGTACATTCTCTTGTGACATGGGTAATTCCCATTAGTGCATCATCTACTACGTTTGCAAAATTATAAGTTGGCATCCCATTGTTTTTTATTAAAATTTGGTCTTCTAAAATACTATTTTCTACGGTTACATCCCCATATACCAAATCACGATAACTTGTTTGCCCAACATCAGGCATCTTCTCTCGAATAACATAAGACTCTCCTGCCATGACTCTTCTTTGGGCTTCATCTTTAGGAAAATTTCGGCATGTGCCATCGTATTTAAAAGTTTCTTTTTTATCAGTTGCTTCCAGGCGCTTTTTATTTAATGTTGCTTCATCACAAAAACAGTAGTAAGCATATCCTTTTTTTACTAGTTTTTCAGCGTACTTTTTATAAATGTCTAAACGTTTGCTTTGGTTGTATGGTCCGTTATCTCTTTCTTTATTTGGGCCTTCATCATAGGTTAGATGAAAAGTATCAAGTATATGGTATACAAATTCTTCTGCACTTTTCGTATACTCACTTTGGTTTGTATCTTCTATACGTAATAAAAACTCACCCGCATCTTGTTTGGCAAGCAAATAAGCAAATAAGGCATTTCTTAAATCCTCAATATCCATATATCGACTAGTATTTGGAGAAAAATTCGTTTTTGTCACAAGCAACTCCTCTTTTCTAAACAATTATTTATCGTTCATTACACCATGAATTAAATTGACATCTGATGGAATAATGGTTTTAATTTTTGCTAAATCAAATATAGCAAGAGGAATAATAGCTCCTGGTCTTGCTCCATCCATCCATTTTGGATTTCCTGGCATTAATTTGTATAAGTTTTCTAAAGTGTATTCGTTATCAAAAAACACTTTTTCTGTACCTTTTACATAGTTTTCGTAAGAAAGTTTATATTTATGAATGCCATCGTCGAATAAATCGTTCTCTTCCAACTGAAAATTTGTTAGCTTTTCAAATCGCTCTTCTCCACCTGTAAAGATAGCACAATCGTAGTCTGTATCAAAAGAGATGCCCGCTAGTTTTTCTTTTACAAAATCATTCATTGCTTCAATGGATACTTTGCTAATACTTTCATTGGCTTCTGGAAATTTATTTAAAAGGTCTGCCACCCCTACTACTAAATTTTTTCGGTCCGTAATGCATCCTTTTTCAAACGTAATGATTTCCGTTGTCTTACCACCCATGTTAATAATCATCACTTTTTTATTGTTATAATCGTGTTTAGTTGCACAACCTAAATAATAGTTTTCAATCCCGTGACTAATAATATTAAAATGTAAGTCTAATTGGTTATTAAATTCTCGTACTAATTCTTGCTTTTTTTCTTTTATAAGTTCTCTAAATATTCCTGTTACATAAATATGGGTGTTCTCGTACGTAAATCCATATTTTTCTTTTAATTCTTTAAAATAAGAGAATAGCTCTTTTTTGTTTTCTTCACTAATGCCTGTTTCTTTAGAAAAATTGTTTTTAAAGTAAATTGAATGTTCCTCAAGTAAAGTTAGTTCTTCTTCATACTGATAAACTTTAATAGTAGAAGAGCCTAAATCAATATAATATTCTTTCATATATACACCTCTTATAGAAGATTATACCATTATTTATTTTTTTATTATATCTAAATTTTCACTTTCTACTTTTCTTAGTTCTAATAACTCTTTTAAAATATTTAGCAATTGTTTTCTTTCTTCTATAATTCTTACCGCTTCTAAACTTTTCTCATCTAATTCCAAGTATTCTAATTGTTTATATAAAGTAGGCTTAGAAACATGTAATTCTTTAGCTAATGCTGTTTTGGACATTTTATTATAATTTTCTCTTAAAAATTGATTTTCTTCTTCTGTCCAATCATGAAATCTTGTGTCCTTGTATAGTCCAATGTCTTTTAAATGATTGAGTAATGTGAATGGCGAGACACCAAAATGTTCTTGTATACTTTTCATTGATTCTTTGCCATAATTTTCTTTTAAGTAATTATCATCCTCCTCTGTAAAATCATGATAGCGGCAGTCCTTGTATATTCCTAAATCTTTTAAATGCTTTCTTAAAACTCTTTCTTCCACATTAAAATAATTTGACAAACTAATCATGGATTCTTCTGGATAATGTTGTTTCAAATAGGCATTTTCTTCTTCTGTCCATTCGTGTATTCTTGCTTCATAAATTCCCAGTATTTTGTAATGAGCGGATAAGGTATCAATAGAAACCCCTAAATGTTTTGCAATTTTGTTGATTGATTTATTTTTATAATTTTTTAAAATATACTCATCTTCTTCTGGAAACCATAAATGAAAACGTGAATCGTAAGGACCACCTGCTAGAAATTCTAAACGTTCTATAAGTATATTTTTACTTACTTGTAAATAGTTTGCAAGTTCATATAAAGGCAAACGATTACATTGTTTTTTTAAATATTCATCCTCCTCTGGAAGCCATATGTGTTCTTCATCTGCAACCACTTCAAATTCTAAAATTCTTTTCATTCGTTCAACCGCTTGTAAAGTTCTACCTAATTTTTGGGCCATTTCTTTTATAGACATGTCTTTCATATTTTCTCTAACAAACTTAATATCTTTTGTTTTCCAAAATTGGGGAAGTAAATAACTGTACCCTTCCCTATATAAAAAATTGGTCACTTCCGATACAGTATGGTTTGTTTTCTCTGCAATATAATCATAAGTTTTACCCTTTTTAATAAAAAACCTAGCTTTTGCTTTTTCTTCTTCTGTCCATACAGAATGCTCTTCATAAGAAGTATTTTTATCTCTTTCTCTTTTTTGTTTGAGCCATGCTGGTTCTATACCTAATATGTTTTCTTCTAATTTTTTACTATCCCAAATGTCTTGATTTTGTTCAAGAAAATTCATTAGTTCATCAACGTATACTCCTTGATAAGATTTATTTTCACTAATAGAAACCTCTATAATTTTTAAACCTTTTTGTGGCCAGGCTACTCTAGCCATATACTCTGAAATCGAAAATATTTTACATATTTCCGGAATCACAATTATTTCTGTATTATTTAAGATCATTGCTCCTAAATTCATTTTAGAAGCCTTTATTTTTAGAGACTCTGGAGTCCTTCGCATGTCTCTGGCTAATTTTTCTATTGTACAAGTACCCCATTTTTCTTTTAAAACATTTTCTTCTTCTTTCGTCCAAGCGCGCCGGTCTTGTATCAAAGTTATTCCTAATCTTCTTGCTTTTTGATACACAGCTATATCTGATTTTCCTAATTTTTCAGCAATAACCGTGTAATGTTTTGTTTTTGCCATTTTTTTTAATTTTTCTATTTCTTCTAGGGTCCATTCATTTGATGTACAACTGTCTTTTTCGGTTATGGATTTTTTTGTTTCTATATTTGCCATAATATCCCCCTTTAATAAGGCTATATTATAGCATAATTTCAAAATTATGCAAATCAACAAAGCACAAAAAAAGCCTAGAAAGCGTTCTAAGCTCAAAAGAAAATTATTTATGCTTTGACCATAAATAAAGATAAATGTAATAACCAAATTGCAATTCTAACTTATTACTTATTCATCATATCATGAATTAAAGTGGGATTTCAATATCTAATTCACTGTTGTATTTTTCGATTAAAAGTTTTAGGTTACGAAGCCCGTATTTATCGCAGTCTGCTTCCTTGGCAATTTTTTCTATTGCAATTTTTTTATTGTTCAAATTCTTTTTTATATAACTTTCTAAGATTTCTTTTTTCAGATTTTCAAATGAAATAATGTCTGTAAAACGCCCTAAAAATTCCTTACTAAAGCTTTCTTTTAGTGTGTCGTTTTCTTTTCCAATAAATCCGACAGAATCTTGGTTATAAACATTACTAGTCATAAAAATCATAGTATTTTTAAAGTCAATTTTTTCGCCCTTTGCATCCGTTACAAAACCTTCATCTAAAATTTGTAAAAATAAGTTTAATACACGAGGATGGGCTTTTTCGATTTCATCTACTAGGATAATAGAATAAGGGTTATCGATTACGCTTCGAAATATGTAATTATCTTCATACCCCACATAGCCAGCACTTACCCCGATTAGTTTATTTACAGCTGTATCCAAATTGTATTCGCTCATATCCAGTCGAATTAAATTACATTTTGAAATACTTTTTGCAATCGTTTTCACTGATGCCGTTTTCCCTACTCCAGAAGGTCCCACTAATAAGAGAGATAATGGTTTTTCATATCCATTTAGCTTTAACCAAATATTTTTTAGAAGTTTTTCTACCGCCTTATCCTGTCCCATAATTTCCTGATGTAAACTGTTTTTTACGTTTTTAAATACTTCTTTTTTATTTTCAAGAAGGGGAATACTTGTTTTTTTCGCAATGGTTTCTAAAATATCTTCATAGATAATGTTGTTTTCTTTTTGCATTGTTAATTTCTTTATTTTTAGAGCAATTAAATTTTCCTCTTTTTTGCATAAAGAAGCTTCTTCGTAGTTATCTTTGTAAATAAACTCTGCTTTTTTCTTTTTGATACTCTCTAGTTCTTGATTTAGTTTTTCTAATTTTTCAAAGTGAATTCTTTTAATTTTTTTACTAGCACAAATCATATCTAATAAATCAATACATTTATCCGGATTGCTTTTATTTGGAATGTATTTGTTAGCCAAATGTACAATATCTTTTATATTTTGTTCACTAATGGTGATGTTATGATGGGACTCATATTCTTCTTTTATTCCTAAAAGAATATCGATTGTTTTTTCTTCATTAGGTTCTTCTATTTGAACCATAAAAAATCTTCTATCTAATGCTTTATCTTTGTAAATTGTTTTATAATATTCTTCTTTGGTTGTTGCGCCGATACACTTTATTTCGCCGCGAGCAAGATAAGGTTTTAATATGTCTGCTGCATTTATAGCTCCTTCTGCACCACCTGCATTTACCATAGTATGGATTTCATCAATAAATAAGATAATGTTTTTATCTTCTATGACTTCTTTTATAATCTTTGTAAGCCGTTCTTCAAATTCTCCCCGGTATTTTGTTCCAGAAACTAAAGAACCCATTTCTAAACTAACAATGGTTTTATTTTGAAGTTCTTCTGGAACCATCTTGTGATTGATTCTCCTTGCAAGTTCTTCTACTATCGCCGTTTTTCCGACTCCCGCTTTTCCTAATAGAAGAGGATTGCTTTTTTTCTTACGAAGTAGGGCTTCAATAACATAAGACAATTCTTCTTCTCTACCAATCACTCTTTCTTTGTCTTCTACTATTTTATTTAAATTGTTTCCTATTTCCATTATCTCAAGATGTCCAGATTTATTTCCCACAAGGCTTATTTTTAATTCATCGTATAAACTATCCAAATCGATGTTTAGCCCAAGCATGATACGAATAGCAATTCCCTCTCCTTCTTCTAGTAAAGATAAAAAGAGATGCCGTTCTGTTACTTTTCCATTGTTATTATCTGCCGCATCGTTTGTAGCTCCTTCAATGACTCTTTTTAATAAAGGGGTATATAAGATAAAGTCTGTATCTTTGTTTGATGTGCCAACAATGTTAATAAGTTCCTTTTTAAATATATCAAATGTTAGTCCATATACTTTTAATTTTCTAGTAATTTCGTTATCACTTTCTAATATCGCAAGTACTAAGTGTTCGCTCCCTACATAGGGATGCTTTAAAACTTTTCTAAATTCTTCTGCTTTTTTAAACAACTCTGCTATTTCTATTCCATAATTATCAAACATGATATCCTCCTAATAAATCCTATGTATATGTTGTTAATTTTAGAAGGAAAATATTCATTTTTATAAATAAAAAATTAGTCTATTTCTAAACTAATTAACTTTTACTTTTTTTGAGAAATTTCATAATTAGGATTTTTCAATGTCGAAAGAAATAATAATTTATCTTCAAGATGAGGGACATTTGTTTTTCGCAAATAATTTTCAGATTCTTTTACAAAAATTTGAAAAATATCTGTAACAGATAAATCTTGGTCTAATAAATTTTTCAATCGAATACTTAAATTTATTCCAAATAGATACAATGAATATTTATCTTCTTCTAATTTATTTCTACTTTGATAATAATCTTGCTTATATTGATAATATACGCTCCAATCTTCCAGAAACTTTTTAAAAGTCTCTATGGATATTTTATCATCCTGTTCTTTTCTAAATTTTTTATATTCTTCTTCTAACAAATGTAAATTTGATAAGATACTCCTATTATCTTGTAATGCCTGCATATAAACTTGTTGACTTTCTTTTCTAAGTTTTTCCATTTCTATTGTTTTAACACAATTTTGATAACATAAATTTATTGATGCTTCTATTTGGTCTTTTGTATTCTTACTATTTGTTTTGGCAGCAAGAATAGTGATAAGAGCAAAAATATTTACAAAAAAATCTTGTTTATCCTCTAAATAAGATACGTTAAATTGTTTACTTTCCCATTCTTTTCGCATTTTTGGTGGCACTAAAAACATTAATACTATATATATTTGATAAAATAAATCATATGGATATTCTTTAATCTCTTCTTCATTCCAATCTCCTTTTTGCAAAAGAATATTTCCATCTATTAATCTTCTATGAAAAACAGCTTCTCCCTCTCTACACATGGTTATTATTTCACTAGAAAAAGGATATATGCACGGATATTGATATTTAATAATTCCTTGATTAATATGTCTAAGCTCATGGTGAAAGGTTTTATGAACCTTTTCATACTCTATTAATTCCATACTCAAATTTTCAAAACTTGTTAATCCATAACAAGACATAAAATAATTTCCATCTTCCGCTATTTGAAAAGAATCTTTTTCCTTCTTTAGTAAAAATAAATATTTAAATGTGTCCATTTCTTTAAGTGGCTTTATAAAATTGTTAAAATGATTCTTAGAATCTCTTAAAATTTCTTCTATCGTATAAATATTAAACTTTTGTATTTTTTTTAAATCTTTTAACTGTTTTTCCATATACTCGGATAAAGAATCGTAATCAAGTATGTTTAAATTTGGATTATACGAATTATAAATCCAATAAAACCATCGTATTAACATATTTTTAACTTTTTTATTAAATTGTTTCTCTTCACATATTTTTTCCAATTCGTTAATAAACTCCATTATGCATATCCTCCAATATAATTTCGTAAAACATTAATACATCATCGCAGTATACACGATATTTTATTTTTAATGTCTCTTTCATAAGCTTTTTCCTCATTTTTGCTATACTATATTTTTTATCTAGTTTGTTTATTTTCTTCGGAAAGTGCCTCTATTATTAAATCAACAAACTCGTAACTTTCTTTTCTTTCTTCTAATATAGTAGCTACTATTTCTACAAACATTTGATAAAGATTTTGAATAGATAAATTTTGTTCTATATACTGTTGTAAAAAGCATACTAAAAGTAATCCAAAATCAGCTTTTTGAAACTCCATTTCTTTATAATATGCTATACTTTCCTTTTTTATTTCCTCTTCTTTTTTATCAGATAATATAGAGGCTACAAAATCGTTTAAAAATTCAATATATGATTCTAAAGTCTCTTGTTTTTCCAATTCTTCTTTTGAAATATTTTGAGCTTCAATAGAATATTTCATTATTTCTTGTAAGTTTTCCTCATAATTTTGTTTTAAAATTATAGGGTTATTTAAAATTGCATTTAGTTCATCAATCTGTTTTTGATACTTTGCAATGTTTATATTCAAATTTTGCTCTTCTATAGTACAATATTCATTAATTGCTTCTCGTTCTTGAAAATAGTTTGAATGGTATAAATCTATGGCTTTCACAAAATCTTCCAATTTGTTATGAAAATCTGTTTTTGCAGATAAAATCGTCATAATTGCGAATAGTTGCGCATATATTTTCTTTTGTTCCGAAGAAAATATAGTTACATCAAAAATACCGATTTCCCAATTTTGTACAAATTCTTTAGGTAAGGATAGAATTAACATACAATATAGCTGATAGTAAAGCTCATAACTTCTATTTTCAATTGTATTTTCATTCCAATCTACATGACCAATAAAAGTAGTGGAACTTAATAAATTTTCATGATAAACCGCATCTCCTTCATACAGAGCTTTGTCTACATTTTCAAAAAATGGAAAATATGTTGGATATGCATATTTAAAATCAAATAAAATTGTGTGCGTTAATTCATGATGAAAAGTATAAACCATTCCTTCATTTAACATAATTTCTATATTCAAACCTTTTTTATTATTTTTTCCAAAAACTCTTAAAAAGAAATCGCCATTTTTTTGGTCTATAACAAATTCATCCCTCACTTTTTTTAGACGAAATACTATATCTTCTTTATAATTAGTAGGAATTTTTTCTATCCATTTATAAAAATAGTTGTTTTTATTTTTTATTACATCCTCTATAGAATAAACATTCAATTTGTCTAAATTTTCCATTACATTTAAATATCTATTTAAATAATCACTTAATGGAGTTCTATATAAAAAATTATGATCTTGCTGATATGTAGTTAATAATTTCACTAGCCAATCTTCTATCAAATTTTTAACAAGTGTATTTTCATTCCATTTCTTACATATTTTACTATAACTTTTTTTCAAAAGCTCCTGCACTTTATATTCCATTTTTAATACCCTCCAACATTAATTCGTAGCAGTTTAATTTTGTTTTCTTTATATTAACTATACCATATATTTTTAATAAATTAGATATATTGTTAATTTACATTTTTTGGTGTAGTCAAACAAAAAAGTAGACTATATTTTATAACTAATCTACTTTTTTAAAATATTTTTATTAGAAAGAAAGAACTATTCGAAAGCTATTATTTTCATTTGCGGTCCCATTGGTACTTGCACTTCTACCATAAGTAAATATTCCTGAACTTATGCCCATACTAACCATACCTCCTCGTTTAAACCATGCTGCATCCGAAGAAATAAACCATGTCTCATCTTTATACCATGATCCTATTTGCCTTATTTCAGCTCCATATGTTATACTTCCAAACGGTCCTATCTCTTTTGTCGCATCTCCCAATTTTCCTCGATTATAAGTAGTCGTGCTGGTGCCATATGGATAAGCATCATAATACTTGGCATCTGGGAATGTCGTAAATCCAGAATCTCCAATTATTGGAGTTGTATTGGTAGCATCTAACATAACTCCCATTACATATTCCCATGATCCTCCACTCATATCATAGATTCCA
>CARMXJ010000017.1 GCA_949025205.1 uncultured Bacilli bacterium
GCAAAAAGAAAAGAGACTGTCTAGAAATTAATCATTTAATTTCCGGACAGCCCCCTTCATTTTGTGGATAACTCCAATCATTTTCTCTTCTTATCCACTTTTCTTTTTCCTTTTTTATCCTTTCTAGTCTGAACTGTTACTTTTTTGTTGTAAACTTTCATAAAAACTATTGCAACGCATAAAATATTATGATATCATTAAAAAGTCAACGGACCTCTAGCTCAGTTGGTTAGAGCATCCGGCTCATAACCGGGCGGTCGTAGGTTCGAGTCCTACGAGGTCCACCATTTATATATGCAGGTATGGCGGAATTGGTAGACGCACTAGACTTAGGATCTAGCGGAGAAATCCATGGGGGTTCAAGTCCCTTTACCTGCACCATAATGTTTTTATCCCCCCTGTTTTACGGGGTTTTTATATTTTATATAAAAAATCTTTTAAAAAATAATTGTTATGCAAAAGAGCAATGGGTGTATATGATAGAATTTAAAAAATATGGAGTTGAAAAAATCTAGTAACAACAAATAAAATTCTTTTCCGGCTCAAAAATTATGAAAGCATTGGATTTGTAAAAGTTGCTGAAAGAAAGAATGCGAGAACTCCATTTGTAGCCAACTATATTGATCATGAAATATTAATAAGATAAGAGATTTTTTTCAGATTATTATTTGATTTTAAATGAGATACGAAGAATATACTAGTTTACAAATTGACATTGTATTTGTTTTATGATAAAGTGATAAAGCATATTTTAAAAGAAATAAAAAAAATGAAGTTTGAGATGATGAAAAATAAAAAATCATCTCTTTTATTTCGAAAGGGAGAGAAAGTGAAATTTGTGAATAATAATTTAGTACAAGAAGTAGAAGAAAAAAGAGAAAAAGCAGAAAAGTTATTACCAAGTATCATAAAAACACTTCAAAACATGGGAGTAGAATTTAACTATCGTATTAAAGAAGAAAAGCGAATTGAAGAAAAGATTTTACTTTGGGAAAAGAAACCAGAAATGCAAAATAAAAGCAAATTAGAAATATTAGATTTAATAAATGACATTTTAGGTATCACAGTAGTAGTAGATAGATTAGATTATATACCGAGTATGACTGAAAAAATCGTAAACCAAATAAAAAAACAAATGCAATCGGTTCAACTAATCAATTACAAAGATCGCGTGCAAGATGCATCTCTTTTCTATAAAAGAATTCATTTAATATTTGATTATAAGGAAGAATTGCCTTTTGAAATTCAAATAACAGATAGAAAAAATTTAGATAAACGTAATAAGTTTCATAGTGAGTATGAACAAAATAAATATGCAAGTGTTCGAAATGTATAAAAAGAAATAAAATTATAGAAATCTTTGCTATAATAAGTAGTGAGAGAAGGTAATTTTATAATGGAATATTTGGATATTTATGATGAAGAAGGAAATCATTTAGGAAAAGAAGAGAGAAGTATAGTTCATAAAGATGCTTTATGGCACAACACAGTACATTGCTGGCTGTACGATTTAGAAGGAAATGTTTACTTTCAAATCCGTGCAGATAAAGGAAAGCTTTATACAACGGCATCTGGCCATGTCCAAGCAGGAGAAACAATAAAAGAAGCTTTTGGACGCGAAATAGAAGAAGAAATAGGATACAAAGTAGATTACAACCAAGCCAAATTAATTGAAGTCGTAAAATTTGTAATGGATAGAGAAGAAGAGGATGGCAGTATCTTTAAAGACCGTGCTTTTGCCAATGTCTACGCGTGTGAATTTAAGAGAAACTTAAACAAATTTGATTTCGATGAAAACGAACTTTCTGGAATTGTGAAAATAAATGCCAAAAAAACTTTAGAAATAATAACAAATGAGAACGGCGAGGTTTTAGCAGAAAAATGCTTTAAACAAAACGGAAAATTAGAAATAGAAGAAAAGACAATCACTTTTACAGATTTTTTAGTAAACACAGGAGAAACAGCAATTGGAAAATATGGCGAAGTTTTACAATTTATAATTGATGAATTAAATAAGTAGTTGCAATAAATAGAAACTATGCTAGAATATGCTTGTTTTTAAGAAAAGAAGGAAAAAAGATGGAAAATAAAGAAGAACAAACAACTTTAAATGAAGAAGAAATAAATACGAATGTTCAAGAATCAGAAAATAAAATAACAATCCTTGAAGAAGAATTAAAGAAAGCGCAAAAGAGAGTAGAAGAAGCGAAAAAAGATTATGTGAATTATAAAAAAACAAAAAAGGAAAATCATTTAATATGTTTAATTGCAACTATTATTACAATGCCAATCGCTTTTTTTCTATTGTTTAGTGGCGAGGATTTAACTACAATAATATTCGGCGATATGTCCATAATGACTTTTATCGAAACCATTGCTACTTTTACAGGTGTTGGTGTTGATTTGCTGCTATGCATAAAAACTCAAGAAAGAATTATAAGTGCAAAAGAAACAGTGGAAGGAACAGAATTGCAAATCTTATTTTTAAAAAATGAGCTTGCAAAAGAATACGGAAATTTAAATGAAAATCAAAAAGAAAACAGAAAAAAGATGCGAAAACAATTGAAAAAACAACTAGAAATATTAAGAGCTTATGGTGCAAATTGGCAAAATTTTGTCAAAAAAGATGTAATGGCAAATTGGAAATTAGCCCATAAAAAGAAACTAGAAAATAAAGGCATAGATACAGAGCTATACGAATCTTTTGTAAGAAGATTAGAACTAAAAAGAAATTTGGGAGAAGAAATATAACTTATTTTTTACTGGAGGAAAAAATGGAAGATATAAAACAACCTAGTATATTTGTAAATAATGATAACCAATCCATAAAAATAGAGGGTAGTAAAGCAAATGCGTTAGACAATTTTACAATTTGTGAAGAAATAAAAAACTTAGAAAATAAAATAGAAGAATGGGAAGAAAAAAGAAAATCGTATGCTAGATTAATGTTTACTATACCAACTATGTCAATAGCAATGGGATTTACTCTTTCTATAGGAGTAGCCATCTTTTCTACATTAGAAAATTTGACAATCCAAAATTTTATAGAAAACTTTTTGCAAACAAGAAATCTGTATTCCTTTTATGTAGTACCCATACTATTTGGACTTTATCTTAGTTGGGCTACTGGAACAACAGATTATCTAGAACTTAAAAATATTTTAAATACAGCTTCCTTACAACTTTATTTCCTAAAAAATACGCAAGGAACCTTAAGAAATAAAGAAGATTTAGAAGAACTTTTTGAAAAACTAGCCAAGTATGGTGGAAAAGTAGGGCAATATGCCAAAAAATATAAAAAAGGAAAATGGGGAATGCAAGAAAGAGAAATGCTTGCAAATGATAATATAGATACCCAAACTTTTGAAAATTATTTAGAAGAATATACGCGAAAAAGAAATAGAAGCAAAGGAGAACTATGATTTTAGCAATAGTGGGACCAACGGGAGTTGGGAAAACAAAATTAAGTATAGAACTTGCCAAAATATACAATGGAGAAATTATAAATGCAGATTCTATGCAAATTTATAAAGGCTTGGATGTTGGAACTGCAAAAGTAACCAAAGAAGAAATGGAAGGAATTCCTCACCACCTATTAAGTATAAAAGAAGTAACAGAGGATTATACGGTATTCGATTACCAAAAGGATGCCAGAAATTGTATAGAAGAAATTAAAAGCAAGAAAAAAATCCCCATCTTTGTTGGAGGGACAGGTTATTACTTAAAATCTGTTTTCTATGATTACCATTTTGAAGAAGAAACGGAAGAACAAAAAAAATATGACCAATTAACGAATGAAGAATTAGAAAATCGCATCGAATCTTTTGAATGTGGTTTTGCTTATGATAATAAAAATAGAAAACGTATGATAAGGCTTCTAACAAAACTAGAACAAGGATGGATGCCCGAAGAAAAAGACTTCACTTTAGAATACCCTGATGTTTTGTTTATTGGTCTAACGACCGATAGAGAAGTATTGTACCAAAAAATCAACGAAAGATTTGATAAAATGCTAGTTCCTTTAATCGATGAAGTAAAGCCTTATTTTTTAAAAAATGTAAGAACAAAAGCTTTGATGACAGGAATTGGCTATAAAGAATTTTACCCTTTCTTTTCCGATGAAAAGACTTTGGCAAGTGTAGTAGAAGAGTGTAAAAAAAATTCTAGAAATTATGCAAAACGCCAGTATACATGGTTCCAAAATCAAATGGATGTCAAATGGTTCTCTGTAGATTATGAAAACTTTAAAAATACCATTCAAGAAATAGTAGAGTATATAGAAGAAAACCAAAAAGAAAAGTAATTGCTCCAAAAGCATTACTTTTTTAGTTCTGGATAAATTCTTCCACTAAATATATGTTCCTTTACTACAACATCTCCTGCATCCGCATTTTTTAATTCTTCAGAAGAAATCAAAAAATATTTATGTTGCAAATAATCTTTTCCATCCTCACTAACGGGGTCATCCCAAGTTAAATCCAAGTGTTTCCATTCGTTATTTAAATAAACAGCATTCCATACATGACCGGATACATTCTCTTGCATAAGTTCGGTTGCCACTTTAAAATTTTTAATGTTCATTTTCGTTAAGAAAAGCGCCATTGCATCGGTATACCCATTACAAGTTGCGAATCCTTCTATTAAAGGGCCATACGCTTTATAAGATAAATACTTCGAGTCTTCGTTTGTATTTCTTTCTACATCGTATTTTGTGTGTTCAATAATATAATCATGAATTGTTTTAATTTTTTCGTATTCGGTCATTTCTTCTGTAATAATACTAGCGTAGATTTCATCCACTTTTTGATTGATTTTAGTAATTTCTTCTTCTGTGTATAAATAATTGATGGTAATATTAATTTCGCCAGATTCTGAAATAACAGTACGAACATTGGAAAAACCATTATAAGGATGAACAAAATTATTAATATAAGTTAATGTTTCTGGGTCGTTGCTGATTTTTTCTACATCACTTAAACATTCTTTGTATTCACTAGGGCAATAAAAAGTAAAGGTTTTATAGCCATTATTTGTAATGGTATAATAAATATTTAACAAATCATTATAACTTAAAGGAACAAAATCATTTGTATTCTTTACAAAAATAAAATCATCCATTTTTTGATAAGAATTAGCATTGGGAGCAACCACAACAGGATTCTTTTCTAAAGCAAGTGCAATCTTATCAGAAATCGCATCTATTCGAGAAAGTACTCCTATAATTAAAAAAAAGCAAAAAAGAAAAACTAGATTTTTTTTAATAAATTTCAAAAGCATCACCTACCATTTTATTGTACCATTAAAAAATGAAGTACGCAAAACGATTTGTTACTTCATTTCTTTGATTTTTTTAGACAATCTAGATTTTTGTCTTGCAGCAGTATTTGGTTTTACAAAACCTTTACTAACTGCATGGTCCATATTGGTTTGTAATTCATTAAATAAACTAGTCGCTTTTTCTTTGTCACCTGCATGAATAGCAATATCACAATTACGAATTAAATTTTTAACTCTAGCTTTTAGTTCATGATTATTATCTGTCTTTTTAGCAATCACTTTAACAGCTTTTTTTGAACTTTTAATATTAGGCATACAAATCTCCTTTCTTAAATTCACTAACAATTCTATCAAAATATTAGCATTTTGGCAAGTTCTATTGCTATAAACCTATGCAATAAAAAGAAAAATATGTACCATACTAAAAATAGGAAGGTGATTTTTACGAAACAAAACTTATTTTTAGATGTTGGATTAGATAAAATAGAGGACAAATACAAAAAAGAAGAAACAAAAACAAAATGTTATAAAACAAGCCATTATGTAGTAGCAAAAGAAAACCAAAAAAAGATAAAAAGAAAAGAAGGGGACTATTTTGTGATTGAATTTGCCTACGAATCTTTGCACACCAAAACAAAAGAATTAATAAAAGAAGTAGAAAGAGTAATGAAAACTTTTTTTAAAAAATACAAAAAGGTCGAAAAAGTTTTAATTATTGGTCTTGGAAACAAAGATGTCGATGGCGATGCCCTGGGGGTTTCTACAACAGATAAATTAATTGCAACAAACCAATACCAAGATTTTTTGACAATTCCTAAAATTGCGTTGTTTAATCCTTCTGTCACAAATAAAACCGGCATTAATACTTTTCACTTAATTGAAATGGTGGTAAAAGATTTAAAACCAGACCTGCTGATTATGATTGATTCTTTGGCAACCCATAACGAATCGTACTTGAACCAAGCCATTGAAATAAACGATACCGGTATTATCCCAGGAAGTGCTATAAATTCAGCCAAAGAAATTAACCAAAAAACATTTAATATTCCTGTACTTTCCATCGGAGTACCTTCCACTTTAGAATACAATAAACAGTTTTATACCAGTGTGTATATTCATGAAGTAATCGAAAAAAGTTCTTTCATTTTAGCTAGTGCCATAAATAACCTTTTTATAAAACATCCCTAAGGGTGTTTTTTTCAACATTTTTTGCTTTCTCGTAAATATATACTCTTATAAAAGGAGAATGAAAAATGGCAAAAAGAATGAAAAAAAGAAGAAAATTAAAATTTAAATATCGTTTGGGATTATGTATCTTTTTTATCTTTTCCACATTTCTCTTTGCATTTCATTATTTATATAATACCTTTTTAGTAAAAATCGATAACGATACTTTAATCAGCACTTTGGTAGACTATAACTTAAATACTAAAAAAAGCCATAATCTTTACTATGACTTGATTAGTTTAAATAGCACAGACTTTTTACTGAAATACACTCTTGGCATAGAAGCGATAAAAGAAAGCGACAACGAAGAAGTAGAGGGAGTAGAAGCAACCTATGTCGAGGACCCCTATAAATCGGAAGTGAAAGAACCGGTTCTTTACATATATAACACCCACCAAACCGAAGGTTACCAAAAATCGAACAATGCATCCTATAACATTACACCTAGTGTTTTAATGGCAAGTTATATTTTAAGAGAATCTCTAAACGATTTAGGAGTCCCATCTCTTGTGGAAACAAACGATATCACGGAAGTGTTGCGAGTACACAACTGGAAATACAAGTATTCCTATGCAGCAAGTAAACTTTTACTCCAAGATGCGATGGAAAAAAACCAAAGCTTAAAATATTTTATTGATTTGCATAGAGACTCTATGTCACATGAGATTACGACAACAACAATCGATGGGAAAAGTTATGCCAAAGTATTATTTGTAATTGGAAAAGACCATGCAAACTACGAACAAAATTTGCGCTTTGCAAATGCCATAAACGACTACATCAAAAACATAAACCCAGCTTTAACTCGAGGTATCAGTTTAAAAGGTGGAAGTGGAGTAAATGGCATTTATAATCAGGATTTAAGTCCCAATGCTATTTTAATCGAACTTGGAGGACAATATAACAACATAACGGAAATCAATAATACCATTACCGTTCTATCCAAAGCCATTCATAGTTACGTGAAAGGAGAAGCATGAAAAAGAAAAAAAATTCCAATTGGTTTATGAAAACCTTAAGCATCTTATTTTTACTTTTTATTAGTTTATACATCGCTTTAGAAAGCGGTTATTACGAGGCAAAAGCAGCCAAGAAAATGGCGATGACCGAAGAATCTATCCAAAAATTTGAACAAGACATCAAAGAAGGAAAGCCCATCGATTTAGAAAGTTATGTTTATGAAACTCATAAAGACTATAGCAATAACACCACAGATGCAGCTATCTTTATTGGAAGCAAGGTAGAAAAGTTTATGTCTACAGGAATTAATGACTTTTTTGACATCGTAAAATCTTTGTTTACCTAATCTATTTTTATTCTCTTATCTTAATGCTTTTTTGCTTGACTATGACTTATAATAAAGTTATAGTTAAATTCATGGAGAGAATGGTTATGGTTGATGTTACATTAAAAAATAAAAAATTATTTTTTTTAGATCCTACTAATCTAAGTTTGCGAAAGCATACAAACTGGGTTAACAAATTATTAGAAAGTGGGAACTTTTCGAGTAATTATAAGAGTTATGAAAATGAGAAAGAAGATAATATAACATTTATATGTTTTGATATAGAATCTATAATTACAAAAAGCGGTTTCGTTTTACAAAACTTTAAATACCAAGGAAATCTTAAATTTGCTTATAACAAAATAACGCATAAGATTTTAATTCACAAATTGCCCGAATATAAAGGGATTGCCATTTTTACAAGCGATATTCTTTCTATCATTATGGAGAAACTAAAAAATTATACTGAATTGGATAAACTTGTTCTTACGTTTGAAGATACATATCAAAAATTTGCGATTGATAATAACTTAAAAAAACTGTTTCCACATATTGAGCAAGATAGTAATTATAAAAGAATGTGTCTTATTTTTGAACGAATGTTTCTGGAAGAAGAACAAATAAAAAAGGAAGTTCTGGCAAAAAAAAGAAGAAAGAACAAAGAGGATGCAACAAAGGAAAGAATAATAGCTAAAAAAAGCATTATTCATGGAGTTGACCAAAGAAACTACAAAAACGATTCTGATTATTTAAAAGCGGTTAATAAAAGAATAGTTGAAGTTTGTGAGTATAAAATAAATAATATCAAAAGGCATATAAAAGCAAATAAAAAAATATACATCGCGTTATTAGAAAAAAATGATAAAACCCATAAAACACTCAAAAAAATTTTAGAAAGTATATATGAAGGTTTTAGTTATAATATATATTGCGAAGAGGAAATATATAGAACAATTGAAAGTAGTTTAGAAGATACATCAAAAAAAACAGAAATAACAGAAGAACTTTTAAATATTTATTACGATGCTTCTTTCGAGTATGATAGTGACTTAAATAATGAAAAAAGTTTAGTATCTTTATTAACTCATGTAAGAATCAAACGAGATTGGAATGAAGCAAGATATGATGAAGATGGCAAATATCCTGCAAGACCAAACGATATGTATAATTTTATTTTAGGGGTTAAAGATTACTATGGTACAGAATGCGAAGATATTATAAATTATAAAAATCCTATCTTTCAAGGTTATAGAATTGTTCAAAAGGATTTTAAAAAATGTGTTGATGTATTATTTCAAGTTGCAAGTTTAAAAAAACAACTTTCCTATTATGAGAATATAAAGTCTAATCCTCATACATCTTTATTAAATTTTCAAAGCAATAGTAACTCTTGGAATTCTATACTTAATTTTCCTTACTGGTTAAGATTGGGAAGAGATACTAGTAAAAAAGATACTGATGAAAATAAAGAAACATTTAATCTATTAATGATTAAGCCTGGTGTAAAAGATATAGACTTAGACAGTATTCGCATTTTTACTCGTAAAAATGGTCATGAGTTTGGCTCTACAAAAATAGAAAGACAAGAGTATTTAACAAAATTAACACAAGGAAAAATAGAATATTGGTTATGTGATAGGCTCATGATTACTATTCCTAAGTCCTTAAATTTCGAAAGCATTATTAAAATTATTGATTATGCCCACAATTATGGGACTCAAATTCAATTTATTTGTGAAACTTTGGATGTTGCTAGTCTTATAAAAGAAATATTAGTTGATAGAGCAATCTCTGCCTATAAACAAGTATCCATTGTAGAGGAAGGATATGAGTTTTGTACTGAATATAAAAAGGTGAGAAAGAAATATTTTAAAAACCGTTGTTTTCTTTGTGTGGACCCTGAATACTTTAAAAATTTTATGCTTGATACTCCTACGAATAAAAATTTTTGGCATCGTTATGATTATACTGGCAATTATAAATTTAGAAAAACAGAACCAGCTAGTTTAGATTATGTGATAGATCGTACTATATATGAAAATACGCATGATGGTGTAATTGATTATGAGCGAATAAATAAACAATTACTCGGCAGTTACTCTTCTGATGAAACCAAAGTAGAACCCGTTAATATTAGATTTATAGATTTTATTGATATTGAAGATTATTATAGATTACCCGAATGGTTCCCTGAATGTAGGGGATTAGATTATTATGCTTTAGAGACTTATCTGGAAAATAATTTTAGCGATAGGTTTTATCTAGATAAAAAAATGCGTAGCAAGTTATATGAATGTAATTACGATGAAGAAAAAGATCACCAAAATGAAGGAGAAATATACACAAAAAAATTAAAAATAAAATCTGTATGTGATGAAAACGGATTACCATTTAATGAGTAAATTATACAAGTTTAAACAAATGAAAAGAGCATGAAAGAGGAAGTTTATGGAAGATGAAAAGACAAAATTAAGAGATGCGTTATTTAACAAATATTTTGAAAATGGAGAAGACAGAGTAGAAATTTTAGAAGTTTTAGACCAATTACAACCGACTATAAAGATGTGGGAGAGCTTAGATGCTCTTTTAAAAGAATCGATTGAAGACTACGAATGGTTTGATGGCGTAAAAATGGTTCGTTTTATATCCTATCAAGGAGTAGATTATTTAGTAATTAAAATAAGAATGTTTAAATATTTTATGGTTGATATAAAAAAGAAAAAAGTTTTAACCAAAGAAGATGTAGTTTCTTTATTTACAGAAGACTTTTTTACAACAAATTTTAAAGAAAGAAAATTAAAATCAAAATCACATTATTTAGTAATGTACTATTTTTTAGAATGCAAACAGAATTTAGAAGAATTAGTAGCCTTTTGTGAAGCCAATCAAGAATATTTAGAAATGCCAAATTCCATTTACTGTCGTTTTGAGATTGGGGAGGCTTGGACCTATTTAGATATAAATATGTCTACCAAAGAGATACAATTAGGATTTCAAACACCGGACCAAACATTATATGACTTCTTACATTTTGGAATTGACCTAACTCCATGGGGGATGCAAGACGCACAACAACGAATGGGCGTAGAAAAAATGAGAGAAATATGTGAGAAAGTAAAAGAAATAAAAATTCCTAAATCTTGTATTCCTAGTTTTTCTGGTGAAGAAAAAACACAAGATTATCTAAGAATACGAAAACAATTTTAAGAGAGCAACCGCTTTCTTTTTTCTTTCCATTTTTTAAAAAATCGGTATAATAATAATAGTGATGTATTATGAAACAAGAAAAAATAAGAAACTTTTCGATTATTGCTCACATAGACCATGGAAAGAGTACTCTTGCAGATAGAATGCTTGAACTTACTGGTGCGGTAGAGAAAAGAGAAATGGTAAGTCAAGTTTTAGATAGTATGGATTTGGAGCGCGAACGTGGTATTACGATAAAACTAAATGCGGTTCGCTTGAACTATAAATACAAAGAAGAAGAGTATATTTTAAACTTAATTGATACTCCAGGACATGTCGATTTTTCTTATGAAGTATCAAGAAGCTTAGCAGCTTGTGAAGGTGCTATTTTAGTTGTCGATGCCGCTCAAGGAATTGAAGCCCAAACACTAGCTAATTTATACCTAGCCATGCAAAATGATTTAACGATTATCCCTGTCATTAATAAAATTGATTTACCAAACGCCGATGTTCCAAAAGTAAAAGAAGAACTAAAAAAAGTTTTAGGTTTTAAAGAAGAAGAAATTTTACTTTGTAGTGGAAAAACAGGAGTAGGAGTAGATGCTCTTTTAAATGCCGTAATAGAGCGTATTGCCCCTCCTAAAAATAACAAAGAAAAACCACTTAGAGCTCTTATTTTTGATTCTTACTTTGACCCTTACAAAGGAGTCGTTGCTTTAATAAAAGTTGTAGATGGGAAACTAAAAGGAAAAGATACGATTCTGATGATGGCCAACAACACGAGTTTTGAAATTACAGAATTAGGTGTACATACCCCAAAAGAAAAAAAATTAGATGTTTTAGAAAGCGGAGAAGTCGGCTATATTGCAGCTAGTATCAAAGACATTACGAGTGTAGAAGTTGGAGACACGATTACCTTAAAAGAGAACAAAGCTGCCTCCCCACTTGAAGGATACAAAAAAATGAAACCAATGGTTTACTCTGGAATTTTTCCAGTAGAACCAAATCAATACGAAAATTTAAAAGAAGCCATTGAAAAATTAAAACTAAACGATGCGGCTCTAACCTATGAACCAGAAACTTCAGAAGCACTAGGCTTTGGCTTTCGTATGGGATTTTTAGGATTACTTCATATGGACATTATTATTACCCGTATGGAGCGAGAATTTGGAATCGAAATCATTGCAACAAGTCCAAGTGTTATTTATAAACTAACCAAAACAAATGGAGAAATATGTGATATCGACTCCCCAAATAAAATGCCTAATGCCACTTACATAAAAAAGATTGAAGAACCTTACATTTATACCAATATCATTGTTCCAAGTGAATACATCGGTGCGATTATGGAACTATGCCAAAATAAAAGAGGGATATATAAATCTCTTGAATACATTGATGATGCACGAGTAAACATTCATTACGAAATCCCTTTATCAGAAATTGTCTACGACTTTTTCGACCGTTTAAAAAGTACCACAAAAGGATACGCATCTTTCGATTATGAACTATGCGGATACAAAGAATCAAATCTTGTCAAAATGGATGTCTTACTAAACGGAGAAGTAGTAGATGCCTTATCGATTATTGTACACAAAGACTTTGCCTATAATAGAGGCCGTAGTGTAGTAGAAAAACTAAAAAACATTATTCCTCGCCAAATGTTTCAAGTGCCTATTCAAGCAAGTATTGGCTCTAAAGTCATTGCTCGTGAAAACATAAGTGCCATGAAGAAAAACGTTTTAGCAAAATGTTATGGTGGAGATATCACCAGAAAAAGAAAACTATTAGAAAAACAAAAAGAAGGAAAGAAAAAAATGAAGATGCTAGGAAGTGTGGAAGTACCAAAAGAAGCATTTCTAGAGATTTTAAAAGAAGAAAATTAGGTGATAAAATGTTTGTAAACGAAAAAAACAAAAGAAAAATCATTGCTTGTTTAGAAGCTGGAAACCTAGTAAAAGATATAAAAGAAAAAACAAGATGTACAATATATGAAATAAATAGTGTGATTAAAGAACTAGGCGATGAATTTTCTAGTAATTATAATTTAGAACTTTATGAAAAAGTTACAGCAAGAGAAACAGCTTATGAAGAAGAAAAAGAAAAAGCAAAAGAACGAGCTATTACGTTTTTAGAACAAAATGTTAAACTTGAAGAAGTAGCAGAAAAAACAAATCTAAATAGAGATGAGATTAGAAACGCATTAAAAAAATTAAGAAAATCAGGTCCAGAAGGAGAAGCACGTTATCAAAAAATCCAAGACAATTTCAAAAAACAACAAGAAGAAAAAGAAGTATTGGATAGAAAAATGGATGAAGAAATCCTTGCTTTATGGTTAGATAAGGTATCTATTAAGCAAATTATGAATCAAAAGCACATCAGCAAATCGCAAATGGATCGAGTATTAAATAAATTTGAAAAAGAAAATCCAGATATTTATTTAAAAACAATGGAAGAACGAAAGTTAGTTGCAAATGAAAAAGCAAAAGCAAATGCAGATGCTAATCGTATATTTTTTTCAACAGAATCTGTAAATATTTATATAGCAAAATTAATGTTAGAAAACGATTTCTTTTTAGAACATACCGCATTCCTGATGAAAATAGCACCGACAAAATTATATGATATTTTATTAAAAATAACTGATGAACAAATAAAAGCAAAATTACAGCCGATTTTAGAGCTGTTTAAAAAGCAATGGATGAATAAAACAGATAAACCTAAAAAATCTGTAAAAGATTATCCTCCATCAATTCAAAAAGATATTATACTAACAGCGCTAACATACCGTATTCCGATCGAATTAATGCCAAACTTATTCAATACAACGATTGATGATATTTATGAATTATATATTTCATTTGATGAATATAGAGAGGTCTTAATCTATGTTAATAAAGAAACAAGATATGAAAGTGAAGAAATTAGAAGTAAGAATTACACCCAAGCAGCTGAATATTGGCAAGTATATAATAATTTAGCTAAACTATCAAATATAACAAAAGAACAAAAAAGAGATTTACAAAAAAAATTGAGAACACATAAGGAAGAAAATATTTTAGAACAAATTACAATGAAAAATCAAAAGATAAAAGAAATAACAGAAAGATTAAAAGAACATCATACTTTAATTGGAAATGAAATAATAGCAACAATTATTTCTAAGAAATTTTCATCTCTTACAATAGAAGAAAGGGAATATGTTGCTAGATACCGTTTAAAATATTGTTTATCGAGAAGAACGTGTGCGAAAATTTTTCAGTTTAATGTAAGGTCTATAGAAATTTGTGAAGAAGAATTAGCGCAAACAGACAAAATATATGCTGAAAAAATTAATTTTTTAAATAGTTTGAATTTTAATCAATATCGTGCAGCTCTTTATCATGAAAATAGAGAAAGACTATCTGTTGATATAAATGAAAATTTTAATCAGACAATAAATTCAAACTATTTTCAACAAAGTACAAATAGTGCATTTTATGAAGATACAGCATCAGAAGCAAAATCAACTTGGGGGGGGGGTACTAGATAAATTTATCCGGATACAAGCATATGAATAGTAAAAATGAAAAAGAAAAAACATTAAAAACATTACGCAACGAATTACAAAATGCTCATTCTGAAGATGATATAAGGGCTGTCTTTTTTACATTTCTAGAGAGAAAAGACATCACCTCAAAAGATATTGAAAAGACTTTAGAAAACATCCCTTTTCCAAAAGAAATTGATTTACCAGAAGAAGAACAATTTCTATTAATAAGAAAGTAGTGAATAGTAGTGAAAGAAGAAGTAAAATCTGTATATATTCATATTCCATTTTGTAAAACCATTTGTTCTTACTGTGATTTTTGTAAAGTTTTTTATAACGAAGCATGGGTAAGAAACTATTTAGAATGCCTAAAAATAGAAATAGAAGACAATTACAATAACGAGCCATTAGAGTCCATTTACATTGGAGGAGGTACGCCTTCTTCTTTAAGTCCGAAAAGTTTAGAACGTTTATTTGAAATTATAAAAATTTTAAATAGAAAAGATGTAAAAGAATTTACCTTTGAATGTAACCTAAACGATATCAATGAAGCTCTTTTAAATACTTTAAAAAACAATGGAGTCAATCGCCTAAGTATTGGAATAGAGTCTTTTCATAAAGAAAAATTAAAATACATGGGAAGAAGCCATACTTTAGAAGATGCCCAAGAAAAAATAGATCTTTGTAGAAGAATGGGGTTTAGGAATATCAATATCGATTTTATTTATGGTTTTGCTTTTGAAGATATAAAAACATTAAAAAAAGATATAAAACAAATCTTATCTTTAAAACCAGACCATATTAGTACCTATAGCTTGATGATAGAAGAGGGAACTCTTTTGCATTTAAATAAATTTAAAAGAGCAACTGATGAAGAAGATGCTTTGATGTATGAAACCATCTGTGATGTATTAGAACTAAGAAAATACAACCATTACGAAGTAAGTAACTTTTCCCTAAAAAACAAAGAATCGATTCACAATCTTCGCTATTGGCAAAACAAAGAATACTTTGGCTTTGGTCTTGGAGCATCTGGTTATATAGATAAAATTAGATACACCAATACAAAGTCATTAACCAAATATTTAAAGCAAGACTTTTCAGGAGAAAAAGAACTTCTTTCTCCAAGAGATATTATGGACAATCATATGATGTTAGGACTTCGGCTATTAAAAGGGATAAATGTTAGTGAATTTGAAAAATTATACAATATCGAAATGGAAAAAGCCTATCCCATTAAACCCCTTTTAAAAAATAAAGATTTAATCTTAAAAAAAGGCAATATTTTTATAAATCCGGACAAACTATATATAATGAACGAAATATTACTAAAAATGATATAGAGGTGAGGATTTGAAAAAATTAGTTTTGGTTGTTTTCTTAAGTTTATTATTGCCAATAAACGTTTCTGCCCAAGCCATTGCTTTAGAAGAACTACAGATCAAAAACGGAGAATTATCTCCTAACTTTGATTCCTTAAATAATGAATACACTGTGACTTTACCAAAAGAAGAATACAACATTGAAATGGAGTATAAAGTGGAGGATGGCATTACTGTTTCTGCAATGGACAACTTTGATTTAACAAACAATGCAACGGTAACTCTTTTATTAATAAAAGAAAAAGAAAAAGTGGAATATCATCTTCACATCTTAAAAGAGGAGGAAGAAAATACTTTAGTTACCTTTAAAGAAGAAAAAAATCCTTTAGAAGAAAACTTTATGTTTCAATACAAAATTTTTATTATTCCTACCTCTTGTTTTATCTTAATTTTGTTTGCTTATAAATGTATATTTAGAAAAAAGCATAAAAAATAAATCATCTAATATATTGTATTAGGTGATTTTTTTGAAATTTATTGCCCACAGGGGACTTAGAACCGAAACAATAAAAGAAAATACGTTAGAAGCTTTTGAAAATGCGATAGCAAATGAATTAATAGCAGGTTTTGAATTTGATATTCGAAAAACATTGGATAATCAATTTGTAGTCAATCATAATCCTTTTATTAAGACAGATTTTATAAAAAGAAAAACATTCAAATATTTAAAAAAGAAATACAATCTACCCTTATTACAAGAAGTTTTAGCCTTAGATACGGATAAAATGATGTTAGTTGAAATAAAGGATAGAAAACTGCCTTATCGAAAACTAATCAAAATATTTAACGAATACACAAATAAAAAGATTTACGTTATGAGTTTTCACAATAAGGTCATAGAAAAATTAAAAAAGAAAAATGCGCCTGTAAAACTAGGAATACTAAATTATATTTTAAATTCAGAAGCGGATTACAATTTAGATTTTATTGCCCTTTTAAATAATTTAGCTACCCCTCGTCTTGTAGAGGAATATAAACGCAGAAATGTAGAAGTTCTCTATTACGGCATTATAAATGAAGAGGAAGATTTAATGGATGAGAATGGCATTTATATAGTAGATAGAGTGCCTAAAAATAAGGATTGATTTTAAAAGATAAAATATGTTAATATAGTAAGCAAAAAAGAAAGGCTTATGTAAAGCAAAAGGTGAATAAATAAAATTATCAGATTTAAAATCGAGTGAGGTTTTATCCTATGCATTTGAATCTTTAGTACTTGGAAATACAGATGCAAAAGAAAATATAGAAAAAATTGTATACACCAAAAATACAGATACTTTACCAGATATGTGTGATGTGGGAATAGTATTTGGAGGAGTGTCTATGATTCCTCATCGTGTAGAAAAAGCAGAAAGACTTTATAAAGAGGGGTTACTTGAAAAAATAATCGTAACCGGCGGAAGAGGATATTTAAATAAAGACCGTGTAACTCCTGAAGCAGTAAAAATGCAAAACTATTTGGTTGAAAAGGGAATTCCTAAAAAGGATATTCTATTGGAAGACAAAGCAAGAAGTACTTTTGAAAATATTAAATATTCATTAGAATTGATAAAAGAAAAATGCAATTTAGAAAAAATGAAACTTGCTTTAATTACTTCGGATTTTCATTTAAGAAGATGTACTGGGATGACTCTTTTGGCAACTAATAATAAAACAGATATTTTTGGCTGTGGTGCAAAAGATGGAATAACAGATATTGATAATTGGGATAATTCTTTATCAACACAATTTACTATTTACAAAGAAGCAGTTGGATTTTGTTACTATATGAAGCATGGGAATATGTGTGATTTAGAAATTGATGATTTAAAACGAAAAAGAATAAGAAGCAAGTAAGAAAAGAACTTGTTTTTTATTTTGATAAACTTTGTTACTATTTAATTTTATATTTTAGAAATAAAATTAAATCAATACCTCCAAAATTTAGTGATTGACTTCGGTTAAGTAATAGATTAGTATAAAAAACAAAATTAATTTAGATTGAGGGAAACTGGTCATGAATTTATTAAAACTAATAGAGCAAGATTTACAAAAGTTAGAAGATTGTAATTTAGAAATAATAAACGAAGAGTTATATAAATATTTAAAAACAGAATGGGAAGAGATAAGAAAAAGAATCTATAACATTGAAAAAGCAACAGAGTTAAATCTAACAATAGAACCAAATGACTTATATTCACTAAAAGTAAAGTACGCCGAATTAAGTGCTACTTTTGATTTTTATATGCATTTTAAAATATATAGTGAAAAGAATGGCACAGAAAAAGTAGCAATGAAACAAGTAGAAAAAATTAGAATCGATTTAGAAGAGATTGCAAGTGAGTTAAATGAGAAGAATTATGAAAAAATTCTAAAAAAATTTAATGAGACAATTGATTTTTATAAAAAAATGAAAATATCTTTTTTAGACCATCCAGATATCAAATCTATAATGACTTCCTTTTATTATCAAGTTTATAAAATAGAAAGAAGAATCGAAAGAAAAGAAAATTCATTTTCTAAAACTTTTTTGGAAGAGAATTGGTTTTATTTTCAATCTTTACTTAAAGAAGATATTCGAGAATTTTTGAGTAGAAAAAATAGCGTAGAGGATAAAAAAATGGTGGAAAGATACATTTTAAATCTCTCTAAACTAAAAGAATTTTATAAAGAAATTCTTGACATAATAAACGTAAATAAGTACTATTACATGATTTTGGAGAATATGAAAGGAATTAGTCCAACCTACTTAAAAGAAGATTTGCAAAAAGAAGTGATAGAAACTGACCACGAGCTAAGTAATAGGATGTGGAGATGGTGGGATGCTAACTTAAACATAACTTATAATAAAAATCCTAATCAAGAAGAATTAGTAAGTAAGCAGATAAAACTATTTTCTAATCTAGAAAGCAATTTCGCTTCATTTACAAAACGTGAAGCAATAGCAGAATGCTATTCTCAAATTATAGATTTTGCCAAAAAATATGCTGTACATAGATTTAAATTAAATAGTTTGTTATTAGAAAAAAAATTTATAAACATTAAATTTTTATGCGAATATATGATTGTGAAAAAACGTGTTTGCTCTCAAGTTGTAGAAAACATAATAGAATTAAGGAATGATTTAAGTTTATTGGGGGTAGATTGTACTTATGAAATAGATTGCAGTTTACTGGCTCAGTTAGACAAAATTCCTTCAAATACAATTATAAACTATATAGTATCTACGCAAAATTTAAATTTACTAGCCTATATTCTAGAAACCCATCCAGAAATGATTAGGACTTTACCAGAAAATGAACTTAAAAAATTAGTAGAGATAACAAATCAATTGACGTCAGATGAAAAAAGACATGTGTAAAAATAAACCTCAATTATTTTACAACTGCATTTTTTACCTATTCCAAGACCAAAAAACTTATGTTATAATCATGTCTAGAATAAGGATGTGTTTAAAATGCCAAACGAAGAGCAAGAAAAAACCAAGGTATTGTATAACTTAGAAGATTTAAATGATAAAGTAGAAGAAAATAATCAAATCTTTGAAGTGGAAAATCCAAAAGAAGAAAAAAGTCATGAATTAGAAGAACAAAAAGACATGAATTTTTTCATGCAACCCCCAGAAGAGCCAAAAAAACAAAAGAAAAATCCATTTAAAAAGATAAAAGAATGGTGGAAGAAAAGAAATAAAAAGCAAAAAATATTGATTATTTCTGGATTAGTTGTATTATTAATCGCGATAGGAGTTGGAATATTCTTCTTAGTAAAAATGGTGCACAAAGAAGAGGAAGTAATTCCCCCAGTAGATGTCATTGTCCAAGAAGAAAACTATCGTTATGAAAACGGAACCTTAATATTTTTAAATAGTAACAAAGAAGAAATCGGTTCTTATACTTGTAAAAACCAAAATGAAGAATTATGTTTTGTATCTTTTTATAGTACAGAAGATAATTTTGATATAGAAAAAAAAGTTTATGAAAACAATGCTCCTGTTATGACAAGAACCCAAATTATGAAAAACAATTTTGTATTCATAAATGACAATGTAAGAAAAGAAGATAATTTAATAATTCTTTATAATATCAAAGAAGCAAAAGAACTAGAAACCTACCAACTGGTAAAAAAGGCAAATACAGAAGATACAGTCATTCTAAAAAATACAGATGGAAAATATGGAGTTCTAGCATTCACAGAAACTGAAACCACAAATAAAATGGATTTTCAATTTGATTATTTAGGATTTACAGGAAATAAAGAGAATTATTATGTATCTACAGAAAGTGGGCGAAATCTAATTGTCGATGAAACAGGAAAAAGCATAAGCAAAGCCATTGCGGGAGAAATTAAAAATTTAAACAAGTCCTATGTAAAAGTAAAACAACAAGCGGGTGGTTATGAAGTCTACAATTACAACAACCAAAACGTATTTAATGAATCCTTTGAATACGTAGAATTATACGAAGACTATGCGGTTTTAATTCAAGATGGAAAAATGATGCTAAAATTTTATGACAAAAATAAATTAAACGAAGAAGCCATTACTCTAAATAACAAAGAGTATGTAAAAACAAATGTTTATGATGAAGATAACATCCTAAAAGAAACAAAAGAATCTTTTAGTATAGAAGAAAATAACAATATCATTACGATTACGATTATAAAAGATACAGATAAAGCAAAAGTTTCCATAAATAAACAAGAAGGAAATATAAGCAAATCCTTAAAGAACATCAATTACTTTGATGGTAAACTTTACATTTATCGTGATAGTGCCAAAACAGATTTAATGGGTTCTTATACTTGTGCGAACAAAAATAACGTAAGTGCAAATACACTAAGCAATTGTACTCTTGCAACCGATACAGTATTTGAAGACAACGATTATGAAATACCAGGAACCCCAGGAGTCATCCCAGTTTTAAACGATAGATTTGTATTTATAAGTGATAACCCAGACTTAGTAAATGATTCTAATAAAACTATAGTTCTTTATGACTTAAAAAAAGGAAGTAGTCTTGGCAAATACGCCGAAGTAAACACCTATTCTTATACCGGAACGAACGAAATAACTTTCTCGACAGTAAACGAACTAAAAGTGGTTGCCAAAAACCAAAGCGGTAAATTTGGTGTTATTAAAATTAACCAAAACGATGTATCGGGTCATATCAGCTTTAATTATAGTGAAATGGAATCTTTAAGAGATTATTATGTTGCTAAGGATGCTAATGGATATCTATTACTTTCCAAAAGCAATGGTTCTAGTATTACCAGTGCTATTCCATATAAAATTAGAAACTACAATACGGAATACGTAAAAGTCATCAACAACGGCAATTATTACATATATGATTTAAAAGGCAAACAAATAACAAACGATGCTTTCAAGTATATTGAACTATACAATCATTGTTTTGCAGGAGTAACAAGCAACAATAAATTAGAGCTGTTCACCTACGATTCTCCAAAGAAAAACTTACTTGACCCAAATGACATCCAGCTAAGTTTAAATAAATACTATGGAAATGGAACGTTGGCATTTAAAATAAACGAAAATGGGTATCGATATGAAATATTTATGGGAACAGATGCAAACACTTATATTTCTGTCACTTCAGGGGAAATAGAACACGAGGAACGATAAAATGAACGATAAAAAAATAACATTTTATATAATTCTAATCCTTTTAATCATTTTTGTACCTCTAGCAGGTATTGGAACGACACTGCATTTTAAAAATAAACCAACAAAAAAAGAAAATACAAACCAAGAATTTTTATACGATGGAAAATTACATTTTTATAAAGATGGCGTTTTAGTAGGAACTTATACTTGTGAAAATCAAGATGAATATTGTGACTATGCTGTCTTTAAAAATAAAAAAGAATATAGCTTAGTAGAATATGAACCTGAATCTGTTAGCAAATCTACCTTTATAGATGATACTTATGCCTTTTTAATGGATACTACAACTAGTAATCTTCAAAATGCCGAAATATTACTTGTAGATGTTACCAATAATCGGGTTATGGGAAGATACAAAGAAGTAAAAAATTATGGGATAGGAATTGAAAATCAAAATTACATTATTAAAAATAACGAAGATAAATGGGGTATAGTGCAATTTTATGATGGATTAATTCTAAAGGTTCCCTTTACTTATGATTATATTGGGCTAGCAAATAGAATCGATATTGCTTCTAATAAGATTATATCTGATGCTTTTGCTGTATTAAAAGATGGCAAGTGGCAATTAATTGATATAAACGGAAAAGAATTAACCTCTCCTTTTAACCAAACGATAGTGACATATAGTAACGAATATATCGTATTAGAAGAAAATGGAAATATGCAACTTGTAGATTATAAAGGTGGAAACCGTTTATCAGAAACTTATAAATATTTGAATTTTTATAATAAATATTTAGGAATAATAAATAACAACAGCGAATTCTATTTATACGATTTAGCAACAGACCAAATTGCATCGAATCAACATAAAGTAGATACGGTTTCGGATGTGGAAGTAGAAATAGCAGAAAACACATTACAAATTAAAATCGGAGGCACTTTAGTAGAAAGTGTTGCAATAAGTTAAATAATCGATTAAAATAATAAAAAAGCAAAGAAACTGAGGAGTAAAAAGAAAGCATTTTATAGAGAGCTTATGACAAGGTGGAAATAAGCAAATGTTTCTTTTGAAGGTAGCAGTGGAGCTTATTTACTGAAAATAAAGTAAGTTTTTACGTGCTCTCGCGTTAAAGAGAAAATGAAGTGTATAGTTTTTTGCTATGAACTAAGGTGGTACCGCGGGAAGACTCGTCCTTAAATTTTTAAGGAGGAGTTTTTTAATGATAAATTATGAAAAAGTGTTAAAAGAATTTAAAAAATATGTAGAACATTTTGATTTTAAAAATGAAGAAATTGCCATGAAAATAAGTCATAGCTATCATGTTGCAGATTTAATGTATAAATTAGCGAAGCGTTTAGAACTAAAAGAAGAAGAAATTATTCTTGCTAAAACAATAGGGTTATTACATGACATAGGAAGATTTGTCCAATTCGAAAAAACAAATCTTTATAATGATACAAAAACAAAAATAGACCATGCTGCACTTGCAGATACTTATCTTTTTGGTGAAAATCATATAGAGGATTTTGAAATTTCTGAAAAATACTATAAAGTAATTCGAGTCTCTTTACTAAATCACAACAAATTAGAAATTGAGCCAAATTTATCTGAAGAAGAACTCTTTTATGCCAAATTAATTCGGGATGCCGACAAAACAGATATCTATAGACAAAATGCTTCTGTATACGAATTTGTATATCAAGAAGAAGCAACACAAGAAGTAAAGAATTCATTTTTTAAACATGAATTAGTAGATTATAAATACGTAAATAATAAAAGCGATGTTATTTTGGCAAATCTATCTTATATATTTGATATTAACTTTAAAGAATCTTATGAATTGTTAAGAGAGACCGATAACTTAGAATTATTTTTATCCGTTGTGGAAGTGCAAAAAGGATTTGAAGAAGAATTTGATAGTATAAAAAAAGAAGTAAGAACTTATTTAGAAGAAAGGATTCAAGATTAATATGTTAGATAAAAAATATGACCATAAAAAAGTAGAAGAAAACAAATATGAAAATTGGTTAAACAAAGGATATTTTAATAGTGGGGATAATTTAAAAATACCTTATACGATTGTAATACCTCCACCAAATGTTACAGGAAAACTTCATTTAGGACACGCTTGGGATACTACGTTACAAGATATATTGATACGTTTTAAAAGAATGCAAGGTTTTGACTGTTTATGGCTTCCAGGAATGGACCATGCGGGAATTGCAACACAAGCAAAAGTAGATAAAAAATTAAAAGAAGAAGGAATCGACCCAAGAAGCATGAAAAGAGAAGAATGGTTAAAAAAAGCTTGGGAATGGAAAGAAGAATATGCCAAAAACATTCATAGCCAATGGGCAAAACTAGGTTTATCTCTTGATTACAATAAAGAAAGATTTACGCTAGATGAAGGGCTTTCATTAGCAGTGCGAAAAGTATTCGTCGATTTGTATAACAAAGGATTAATTTACAGAGGAGAACGTATTATCAATTGGGACCCAGAAGCAAAAACGGCTCTTTCCAAAGAAGAAGTAATAAATAAAGAAGACAAAGGTGCTTTTTACCATTTAAAATATTTTATAGAAGGTTCTGATACGGAATACTTACGAGTTGCTACTACAAGACCTGAAACCCTTTTTGGAGATACAGCCGTTGCTATAAATCCACATGATGAACGATATAAAAAGTACATTGGAAAAAACGTAGTACTACCTATACTTAATAAATGCATTCCAGTAGTAGCAGATGAACATGCTGACCCAAAATTTGGAACAGGAGTCGTTAAAATTACACCGGCTCATGACCCCAACGATTTTGAAGTAGGAGCTAGACATAATCTAGAAAGAATCATTGTTATAAATCCCGATGGAACCATGAATGAAAATGCCGGCGTTTATAGAGGACTGGACCGTTTTGAATGCCGCCAAAAAGTTGTAAGTGACCTAAAAAAACAAGGGCTTTTGATTGAAATAGAGCCGATTGTTCATAGTGTGGGACATTCCGAAAGAACAGATGCCGTAATTGAACCATATCTTTCAAAGCAATGGTTTGTCAAAATGAGACCTCTTGCAGATAGAGTATTAGAAAATCAAAAAAACAAAGAAACCAAAGTAAATTTTGTACCAGCACGGTACGAAAAAATTATGAATCACTGGATGGAAATTACCTATGATTGGTGTATTTCACGCCAACTATGGTGGGGACATCAAATACCAGCTTGGTATAAAGGGGATGAAATTTATGTTGGCATGGAAGCCCCAAAAGAAAGTGGATGGATTCAAGATGAAGATGTATTAGATACTTGGTTTAGTAGTGCCTTATGGCCTTTTAGTACTTTAGGGTGGCCAGAAGAAACGGAAGATTTTAAAAGGTATTATCCAAATAACTGTTTAGTGACAGGTTATGATATCATTCCGTTTTGGGTAAATAGAATGACTTTTCAAGGACTAGAATTTACGGGAGTACGCCCCTTTAAAGATTGTTTGATTCACGGTCTTATTCGTGATAAATTAGGCAGAAAGTTTTCCAAATCCTTAGGAAATGGTGTAGACCCAATGGATATGTGCGAACTATATGGTGCAGATTCTTTGCGTTATTATTTAGCAACTACAGCATCAAATGGAACGGATATCAAATTTGATGAAGAAAAAATAAAATCCACTTGGAATTTTATTAACAAACTATGGAATGCCTCTCGTTTTGTTCTAATGAACATAGAAGATATAAAAGAAGATAAAACATTAGAAAATTTAAAAAAAGAAGACAAATGGATTTTAACCAAATTAAATAAAACCATCAAAGGAGTTACAAAATATATGGAAAAATATGAATTCAATAATGTTGGCGCCGTCCTTTATGACTTTATCTGGAGTGACTTCTGTGACAAATATATCGAAGTTGCAAAATTCTCTCTAGAAGATACTAAAACAAAAAATACACTTTTAAAAACGTTGACAGGAATATTAAAAATGTTACATCCTTTTATGCCTTATGTAACAGATGAAATCTATAGTATGTTACCAATAAAAGAAGAAAATATTATGATTAGTGCTTATCCAAAATACGAAAAAGAATTTGTATTTACCAAAGAAGAAAAAGAAATGGAAGATGCTTTTGAATTTGTGAAGATGTACAGAAATACCAAAGCAGAAAATGAAATTCATGGTGATTTCAAAATAAAGTATGAAAACGATAGTGACTATAGTTTAATTACAAAAATCATAAAAGCAGAAGACCATATTGTAGAAGAAAACTTAAATATTCCAGCTTATAAAGTAAAATCTGAAAACTTTGAAGCCACTATTTATTTTGAAAAAATTCTAACAGAAAAAGACTTAGAAGAACAAAGAAAAGAAATAGCAAAATTAGAAAACAATATCAAAAGAAGAAGACAACTTTTAGCAAATGAAAACTATATAGCAAAAGCACCACAAAATCTTGTAGAAGAAGAAAGACAAAAATTAAAATTAGAAGAAGAAAAATTGGCTTCTTTACAAAAATAAAAAAGGCATTTGTATAAATAAGAAAAAAGTGATAAGATAACACCATTCCATTACGAGGGGGCTTTATTATGGGTGAAAAAGAAATATTAAAAATAGTGGCTGAAGTACAAGAAAAAGGATTTTCTAATGTTTTACAAAAATATAACTTGAGTTCTTATGTTTTATTAAATCTTTTGTGGATGGCTTCAAATAATCCAGTAGTAATAAAAGAAGAACAAAAAAGCATTCTAGAAATGATTCGAAAAGAGCTAATTTGCTATCAATTTCAAGATAAAAAAATAGGAGTAATAGCAGACACACATATTGAAAGTGTAAATCAAAATTGGGATTATATAAAAAGAACTTATGAAAGATTTGCCAAAGAAGGAATAGAAAATGTTTTTCATCTGGGAGATTTAGTGGAAGGATATCCTAGACAATATAAGAATCAAAAAGAAAAAGGAAAAGCAATTTGTGAGGAGCAAATAGAAAGTGTAATAAATAATTATCCCAAGGGATTTAATAACTATGTTATAGTTGGCAATCATGAAAAAACATTTTTAGACTACGATGTTGGTTTAGAAAAACTCACGAGTGTAAGAAAAGACATAACGTTTTTTAGTCAAGAAAAGGAAATAAACTGCGTAGATTATAATAATAGAATAATTATTCTAAAACACAAAATTACAAAAGAACCAATTCCTCCCTATTTGAGTGATGCTTATTTAACAATTGGAGGGCATTCTCATAATTATGATTACAATTCAGAATATCGTACATTAAAAGTGCCAACTTGTAGTGATAATTATCCAACCGGTAGAAAAGAAAATAAATACCAACCTGGTTTTATAATTTTAGAAAACAAGGAAAAAGGCATTATTGTACATCGCTATGGTTTTGATGAAAAGGGAGCAAAACATATATTAAAACGGGTAATAAAAGAAGAAAAACAAGAAAGTGAGAAATAAGGCAAGAAATTTGTCTTTTTTTCATCTTATAGGAAAGTTCATCCAATAGTTAAAAATGGGCATTTGCAAAT
>CARMXJ010000018.1 GCA_949025205.1 uncultured Bacilli bacterium
TTTTCAAGTTTTGGGAGATTAAATTTATATCTTTACCTTTAAGTTGCTTCTAGTAGATATACCGATTACTTATTCTTTTTATAAAAATGTTATAACGGGTATTGTAGGTGATTCTTCTTTAACAAAAGAATTAATTGATCGTATTATTTTACAAATCATGACCAATTATAGTTATGATGAAGTAAAGATTGTTACTTTTACTTCTATCGAAAATGAAGCTTTATGGGATTATGTGAAAACTTTACCTCATAGTTGGTCCAATGATCATACTTTTCGTTTTTTTGGAGCTAATAATGATGAACATAGAGAAATGATTTACCATTTAGGTAAGATTTTTCAGGAGCGCATGGAAGGACAGAAGGAAAAACAAAGAAGCGTACCTCATTATGTTATTGTGACAGATGCTATTAAGTCGATTGATAATTATGATTTTATTAAAAATATTTTAGCTCATGGAGAAAATGTTGGATTTAGTATGATTATGCTTGTGGATAGGGTTTCTGCATGTCCTAATGAATGTAAGAATTTTATTCATGTAAATAAAGAGGAATGTGCTATTTTTAATAGTGTTTTAAATACTGAGGCACAAACGTTTAAAATGGATCGTTCTTCTATTGAAGAGTTATATAATTGTAGTAAAGAACTTGCTAATATTAAAGTAGAAATTAAAACGGAATCGGAAAGTGTTTTACCCGATGTGTATCATTTTTTAGAAATGTATCAAGTTGGAAAGGTAGAACAGTTAAATTCGCTAGAACGTTGGAAAAAGAGTAATCCGATGCTATCTTTACAAACACCAGTTGGAATAGGCAAAGGCGGCGAGATTATTAGTTTAGATTTGCATGAAAAGTATCATGGCCCTCATGGGTTAATTGCAGGAACTACTGGTAGTGGAAAATCAGAGTTTATCATTTCCTATGTTTTATCTTTAGCTGTGAATTATAGTCCTTATGAAGTGCAAATTATTTTAATCGATTATAAAGGTGGAGGACTTGCCCTTGCTTTTCAAAACGATAAATATACGCTTCCTCATCTTGCAGGGATTATGACCAATTTGGATGGAAGTGAACTTACACGTTCTCTTGCTTCTATTGAAAGTGAAATTAAAAGACGCCAACGGGAATTTAATGAAGCAAGACTTATGACCAATGAAAGTACAATTGATATTTATAAGTACCAAAAATTATGGCGAGAAGGAAGACTTAAAGACAAGAAACCAATCGCCCATTTGTTTATTATTAGCGACGAGTTTGCAGAACTAAAAGAACAACAACCGGAATTTATGGATAAATTAATTTCTGTTGCCCGAGTAGGGCGAAGTTTAGGGGTTCATTTGATTCTTGCTACCCAAAAGCCTGGTGGTGTTGTCGATCAACAAATTTGGTCGAATACAAGATTTAGAGTTTGTTTAAAAGTGCAAGATACTGGAGATTCTCAAGAAGTTTTAAAAAAGGCAGATGCCGCTTATTTAAAAAAGACAGGAAGATTTTTCTTGCAAGTTGGGTATGATGAGGTGTACACCTTGGGACAAGCTGCTTGGGCAGGAGCCAGATATGTACCTAGAAATATGTTTAAAAGAGATGTAGATACATCTGTTAATATGGTTAATAATATTGGTATTGTTACTATGAGTAAAGATAATGAAATACAAGAGCAAGTAGTAAAATCAGAAGGAGAAGAAATCACAAGTGTAGTAAAATATTTAAGTGATCTAGCTCGAAGTGAAAACATTGAAATTCCAAAACTATGGCTTGAAAAAATTCCAGCTAAAATTTATGTTGATTCTTTAAAAAGCAAGTACAATTATACCAAACAAAATTTTATTTTGAATCCTATTATTGGAGAATACGATGATCCAGATAATCAAAATCAATATGTTTTAACTGTTCCTTTTACAGATCTTGGAAATGTAATCGTGTATGGTATTACGGGTTCTGGAAAAGAAGAATTTTTAGCTTCTCTTTTATATTCTTGTATGACAAGTTATACAGTATCAGAGCTTCATTCTTATATTTTAGATTTTGGATCAGAAGCTTTAAGAAGTTTTAGTACTTCTCCACATGTTGGGGACATTGCGTATTTAAATGATGTGGATAAAGTTACTAATTTATTTAAAATGTTACAAGAAGAATTGCGAAGCAGAAAAACGTTATTTGCAAACTATGGCGGTAGTTACATGAACTATTTACGTTCTAGTGGGAAGACAGTTCCTAATATTGTTATTTTCCTTAATAATTATGAAGCTTTTTTAGAAACTTATGAAGATTTAAATGAAGAGTTAGGCATTATTACGAGAGAAGCAACTCGTTATGGTATTTATTTTGTAATCACAGCTAATAATGAAAGTAGTATTCGCATGCGTATTAAGCAAAATTTCAATCTTATTTATGCTTTACAACAAAATAATGATGCAGATTATATGAGTATATTCGGAAATATTAGAGGGAAAGTCCCTGCTAAGATTAAGGGTAGAGGATTATTTAAAAAAGATAAAATTTATGAATTTCAAACCGCTAGTATTAAAGAAGAGGAAGAAAATAAATATATATTGGATGTTTGTCAAACACTTTCTATGAATACGAAACTAAGGGCAAAACGTATTCCTGTTTTACCAGAAATTGTTGATTATCTATCTGTAAGAGAGCAAGTGACTGCTAATTTAGATGTAGTTGTAGGAATTAATAAAGAAAATCTAAGTGTTGAAAAATATAATTTCTCTAAGAATCCTATTCATTTAATTTGTTCGTATGATATAGAAAATATAGATGCTTATTTGCATGCATTTGTGAATCAAGTTACATATCAAAATTATGCTAGTATGTTATTTTTTAATACAACCGAACACGAAATTCGTAATGTAAATTTAAATGGAAAATATGTTACTAAAAATATTGAGGAAACATTTATCCAAATTTTAGATTATATTGAGAAAGTGTATGCTAATTATGAAAATGCTGGTTTTGATGAAAAAGTTCTTCAAAGTCAAAAACGTATGATTTGTGTTATTTATGGACTTTATAACTTTATTAATAAGTTAAGTGATGATGTTAAAAAACGTATGTCTGATGTTATCAAAAAAGATGTACAAATAGGAATTGTTTCTTTTGTACTTTTAGATAATCCGGATGTAATAAGACAATTTGCTTATGAAGAATGGTTTAAGAGTGGCGTTGATACTTCCAAAGGTATATGGATTGGTAGTGGAGTTGCGGATCAATCTCTATTTAAAATTTCCAAAATCACACGTGATGATCGAGAAGATATACCAAATAATTTTGGTTATGTTATCAATAATGCTAAATTAGCAAAAGTGAAGTTGTTGACTAGTTTTATATTTCAAGACAAGAATCAAGAATAGAAATTGATTCTTTTTTAGTATGCAATTCAACAGAATTGCCTCGACCAATAAGGTCGAGAGATAAATCCACCCGCTGTGCGGGTGAGACTTGAAGAAGCAATAGCGTGAATAAAAAAATACTTCTCACTCTGATATAATGAAAATGGTCTGCCAACCAAATAAAAAATCAGAGTGAGGAGTATTTTTAGAATGAAAAAGATAAAGAAAAATGATGAAGAAAGTTCATTGTCACACGAGATGGAATTGTACATATCATATAGTGTTTGGTCCAAAGTATCGGAGAAAAGAAATCTATGGAAAACTAAGAAGAGATATAGGTAGATATTTGAGAAGACTATGTGAATATAAAGGAGTAGAAATAGTAGAAGCAAATGCATGTCCAGATCATATTCACATGCTTGTGAAAATTCCACCCAAAATAAGTGTATCATCATTTATGGGATATTTGAAAGGAAAAAGTAGTCTAATGATATTTGAAGAACATGCAAATTTAAAATATAAATATGGGAATAGACACTTTTGGTCAGAAGGATATTATGTGAGTACAGTGAGATTGAACAAAGCTACAATCAAAAAATATATACAAGAACAAGAAACAGAAGATAGAATAAAAGATTCAAGAAGTTTGAAAGAATATAAGGACCCGTTTACGGGTAAGTAATAGTTACAAAGGCAATTGGCAGACTAAAAAAAGCCACCAAATGGTGGCAGCCAGTAACTGGCCTTATAGGCCTATGAGTAAATCCACCTCTTTTAGGGGTGGATTTTTAATGTGTGAAAAATTTTGGTAAAAAAGTGGTATAAATTGGTTGACAATTGGTATAATTATAATATATAATTTGTTTGTATTGCCCGATTAGCTCAGTCGGTAGAGCGCACGGCTGTTAACCGTTAGGTCGTAGGTTCGAGTCCTACATCGGGCGCCATTTAGAATTATAACCCTTGGAAAATATGAATTCCTTGGGTTTTTTCGTATATTTTTTATTAACAATTGAAATATAAATGCAAACGACAAAAAAGTAAAAAAATAAAGTTTTGTCGTTTTGTAGAAGACAAAATTGATATATAGAAGTTCTTGCTCTAGTAAGTCTTTTTTGAGGGTATTATATTTTGAACCTTATTCCTAAAAGCAAGTTTAATAATAATTTCAAGAGAAAAATAAGTTAGCACGTTTAGAAATATGGCAAAATTGTAATTATGTTTCACCTATTAGTAGTGGAATACATATATGAATTAAATCTGATGTTAGTATTTTTATGGATTGTAAACAATACTGAGATTGGTTATAATGAATTTATATTAAGGAGTTCAACTAAAATGAAGTATTATAAAAATTTGATTAAAAATAAAAATTATGTAGGTATTATATTTGGGCTTGTTCTAGCATTTTTTGGTGCTATTGTATTTTATGCGAACTTTATAGAAGTAATTTTTGAAGGTGTAAAAGATAGCAATTTGTCTGTAGTGACAGTTGTTAATACTGAAATGGTAGGGCTTATAGGAGAAACTAATATTGGCTTAAAAGTTATTGGAATTCTTACTATATATGTAGGCATTGTTTGCATTCCACGATGGTGTCCAGGATCACAGAATGATGAAGATTATGTTATTGAAAATATAGGGGAAAATCAAATTTATATAAAATATAAAAAAAATGAATTTTTAGTAAAAAAAGATTTTGAACCTACAGATTTGTTTTTTAAAGATAAAAACCGGAAGTTTGTATCTTTAACAAGAGGTTATCAGATATATAATTATTTTTTAGATTATCAAAAAAAAGAAAGATTTGGTGCAAAAAATAAAAATAATTAAAAAATATACCTATTTTATGCAGAGATTTAAAGTGGTAGAAATATCATTTTTTTAATTATTCTTGTATAAAAAAAGGAAAATACAAATTTATGTTGTATATATTTTTTAGAAAGATAATTTGCATTATTTATAAAAAAGTATATAATAGTGAATGTTGGCATAAAATGAATTGCTTAAACAAAAAAAGGAGAAACAAATGTTAGAATTAAAAAATATAAGAAAAAGTTATACAACAGGGGATTTTACACAAGTTGCTCTAAAAGGAGTAAATTTAAAATTTCGTAAGAATGAATTTGTTGCTATTTTAGGCCCTAGTGGGAGTGGAAAGACAACTCTTTTAAATATTATTGGGGGACTAGATCGTTATGATGAAGGGGATTTGATTATCAACAATCATTCCACTAAAAAATTTAAAGATCAAACGTGGGATGCTTATCGTAACAATTGTATTGGATTTATTTTTCAAAGTTACAATTTAATTAGTCATATTAGTATTTTAGCAAATGTAGAAATGGGTATGACTTTAAGTGGCGTATCCCAAAAGAAACGTCGTAATAAAGCGAAAAAGGTACTAGAGCGTGTAGGGTTAAAAGACCATATGCATAAAAAACCGAATCAGTTGTCTGGTGGTCAAATGCAAAGAGTTGCCATTGCTCGTGCTCTTGCCAATGATCCCGATATTATTTTAGCGGATGAACCAACTGGAGCTTTGGATACAAAAAAAAGTGTACAAATTATGGAACTTATTAAGGAAATAGCTAAAGATAAACTTGTTATTATGGTTACTCATAATCCAGACCTTGCAAAGGAATATGCAAATCGTGTTATTGACATGCGAGATGGGGAAGTATTAAATGATTCAAATCCTATCAAAGAGACTGAAAAAGATAATAAAGAGTATAAAATAAAACGTACTTCTATGGGATTTATTTCCGCTTTAAAGTTAAGCTTAAATAATATTCGGACGAAAAAAGGTCGTACCATTTTAACTGCTTTTGCATCTAGTATAGGAATTATTGGTATTGCCTCCATTCTTAGTTTATCCAATGGTTTTGATAGACAAATTGATATATTTGAAAGAAATACTCTTTCTTCTATGCCTATTATTGTAAGTGCTCAAGCGATGAATTTGGATGAAGAGACAATGAATGAAATGCAAAATTCTGTTAAAACAACAGATGCAGATTATCCAAATGTAGATTATGTTATTCCAGAAAAACCAATGGAAGAAACGTTTACCCATAAAAATAAGATTACAGAAGAATATGTAAAATATTTAGAAGCAGCAAATCCAGATATTGTAAGTGGTATTTCTTCTATGCGTTATACAGGTCTTAATTTGATTAATAAAATTGATGGGACTGTTAAAATGGTTACGATTGCAAATCAAATGGGAAGCATTCCAAAAACTTTAGGAGAAAATAAGCAAAGTGTTATTGAAGAAAAATACGATATTTTAGCGGGTAGAGAAGCAAAAGAAATGGATGAACTCGTTTTAATCGTGGATAGTAAGAACCATGTTACAGAAGATATTTTAGTGAATTTAGGCTTAGATCCTAAAAAAGAAAATATTTCTTTTGAAGATATTTTAAATAGTGAAATGAAATTGGTTTTAAATGATAATTATTATGTAAAAGTAGGAAATTATTTTACAATGCAATCTGATTTAGAAAAACTTTATAACGATGAAAATACCATTACTTTAAAAGTTGTGGGTGTTATAAGACTAAAAGATGATTTTCCAAGTTATGTTCAATCTTCTGCTTTAACGTATACAGAAAAATTATTGGATTATGTTATTTCGAATAACAAAGATTCTAAAATTGTCAAAGCACAAAAAGATGCAAAATATAACTTGATGACGGGAGAAGCTTTTGATTTGACAACAGAAGAGGGGCGTGATGCCAAAAACCAAATCTTAGCCTATTTAGGAGATGAAGCGGTTCCTTATATGATTCAAGTTTATCCAAGAGATTTTAATGCAAAAGAAGAATTATTGAAATATTTAGACCAATATAATGAAGAAAAAGATGCAGAAGATCAAATCGTGTATACAGATCAAGCTGAAATTATATCTTCTTTATCTGGAAGTATTATGGATGCTATCACAATTGTTTTAATTGCTTTTAGTGCTATTAGTTTGATTGTATCTTCCATTATGATTGGAATTATCATGTATATTTCTGTGTTAGAAAGAACGAAAGAAATTGGAATTTTGAGAAGTTTAGGAGCACGTAAGAAAGATATTTCTCGAGTATTTAATGCAGAGACCTTTATTATTGGAATGAGTTCTGGAATTTTAGGAATTGTGATTACTAGACTGTTGTTAATACCTGCCAATAATATCCTTTATAATTTAACCGATTTAAAAAATGTTGCGGTATTAAATCCGATTCATGCCATTATATTAATTATAGTAAGTTTAGTTTTAACTTTAATTGGTGGTGCCTTGCCTGCAAAAATTGCCAGTAAGAAAGATCCAGTTATTGCACTTAGAACAGAATAAAAGAGTGTTTTGCACTTCTTTTTTTTATGTGTATTTTGTATTTCCTTTTTTTGCTTTTAATTTTTTATATGGAATTAAGAAATATTTTTTATTTTTATAAATAATAAAAAGATCTTTTTTATGAAGTTTCACTTCTTCTAGATATTTAATATTTCCATTTTTGATTTTATATCTTATGTTTTTATATTGTATTTGATTATTTTTTAGTACTTTACGGGTAATTATGTTTTTTTGAGTCTTTTTTTGGTTTTTTGAGAGTAATTTACAAAGAAAGGGGTAACTATATTTTTTATTTAAATTTATATAAAATTCTTTATATGTTTTAAATTTTTTTTCATTAAACATTTTTATTAAATATGTTTTTGTATTTTGATCAATGAAATTATAGGGTTTTTTATTTTTGTTTCCATGGATTGTACGTATTGTCTTTTTTTTTATTTGTGTATTTAAACGTATTAATGATTTTTCATGATACCCTGTTATCTTAGATAACTGTTTGTATGTATATTTTTTTTCTTTTAATAAATTTACGACTTTTTCTTTTGATAACTTTTTCATAAATATTATTATAACATAAAGTAACATTTTTGCATATTTTTTGTAAAAAATAAAGTATATTTGCTATATTATCTAATGAAAGGAAGAAATTTAATATGAAGGATAAAATTAAAACAGTTGCTTTTGATTTAGGAAATGTGTTAGCAACAAGAGATTATTCTAAATTAAATGAACAAGAATTGGCATTGTTAAAAGCATATTTAAATCGTTTTGATCAAAAGAGAGTCCTATTAGAAGCTAAAAAAGTGGGGATTAATAACCCAGATATTTTTTTAGAAGAAGCAAAAAAACAAATGCATATTATTTATCCTAAAATTCATGTAATGCATGAGGAAGGAATCAAAGCTGTTCAAAATGTTAAAAATAAAGGTTTGACTCCTTCCATATGGACTAATAATATTTGGGAAATCAATAATTGGTTTTCTATAATTGGATTATATGATTTAATTTCGCCAGAATATATTTGTAATTCTATAGCAATGGGAAATGGAAGTTATGATAAGCCTCATCTACAATTTTTTAAATTGGCTTTGCAACAAATAAAATGTAATCCCCAAGAAGTATTGTTTATTGATGATTCTAAAAAAAATGTAGATGCTGGTTTAGCGAGTGGTATTCCATCTATTCAATATGATTTGAACTTCAAAGAGAATCTTAGTGATGTTTTGGATGAAGCGATAGAAAGGTATAATCATAGAAGATGAAAAAAATGGAAGAATATATTCAAAGTCAATTCTGGTGTTGTTTTAAAAATAATAATCGTTCTTTATTTGATAGAACTTTATGGATTAAAGGAGCTGTGGAGTTTAAGCACAAAGATGTACATAATTTGGTTACAGAAGATGTTACCATTTATTACAAAGATAATGTTCGCCAATTACGAGGTTTTAATGGGAATCAGAAACCACTAGAGGATCAAACACTTTCTCATTTATGCTCTCAAAATCTATATTTTTATATCCAAGAATATTATCAAATTAAAGGAAAAATGGAAATATTGAAAAAAGAATTGCTTTATGTAATAAAAAATGATAATTATCCTTTTTTTAAAAAGTATTTTAAAAAAATTATTAAAAATCACTGTATTATCAATTCATATGAATATTTAATTAGCTCTCTAGGGCAAGAATTATATAATAGTTTAAACGAAAAGGAACTAAAATTTTATAATGAATGGAAAAATCATGGTCAAATTGATGTTTCAGAAATTTATTTGGAATCTTTTACTTATATAGCTTCTAAATATTCTATTTTGGATGATCTTGATCATTTTAAAATGTATGTTCATGTTAATGAAATATTAAATCTTTTAAATAATAAGATTACTATAGAAACTCTTTTAAAAAGAATAGAAAAGCGAAAAAATGGTTTTGTTTTGTTAAATTTGCATGATAAAAAATACACAAATAAAGTAGTTGTACATACTGATGCGGTAAATATAATAAAAAATCATTTAGAGAAATTGGAGAATTCTTCCCTTCAATTCTATAATGAAAATCATGAAATTAAAGGGAAATCTACTTTTCCTAGTTCGATGGTTATAAGTGGACCCTGTGTTGTTCTTAAAAATAATTTTGAAGAAGCAAGTGATTTTTTTAATAAAATTGTAGTTTGCCCAGTAACAACTGCTGCAGATGTATGTAAATACTTAGATGCAAAAGCATTAGTTGTAGACCATGGAGGTATTTTAAGCCATGCGGCAATTTTTTCAAGAGAATTTGGTAAACCTTGTTTAATGGGATGTGATGTAGCTACAAAAGTATTTCAAACAGGAGATATTTTGGAAATTGATTTTAAAAAAGAAGTAGTTTATAAAAAGTAACAGTAAAATTAAATACTGTTATTTTTTATATTCTTTTGATGTTTGTTTTTATCTAGTACTTGACAATACATAATAGTTAGTGTAATCTATAGCCAAGAGGTGATAATTATCAATACGCAATTTAAAAAAGGTGTTTTAGAATTATTAGTGCTCTTAATTGTAGAAAAAAAAGATAAATACGGTTATGAACTGGTTGAAGCTGTTAGTAAAATAGTAGACGTAAATGAGGGAACTATTTATCCAATATTAAAAAGGCTTACGAATGAAGGTTACTTTGAAACGTATTTAGAAGAATCAAGAGAAGGCCCAACAAGAAAATATTATCATATTACAGCATTAGGAAAGAAATATTGCAAAGAACAAAAAAAAGAGTGGGAAAAATTTGCAAATAGTGTAAATGAATTTATTAAAGGGAGTGAAAGTAAATGAATAAAGAAGAATTTTTAAAAACTTTACGAAAAAAGTTATCGATTTTAGAAGAAAGTGAAATAGATGACATTATAAATGAGTATGAAGGATATATCGAAGAAAAAATAGCAAAAGGTTCAACGGAAGAAGAAGCCGTTTCTTCCATGGGAGATGTTTCTGAACTCGCAAGAGATTTATTAAGTGCTTATAAAATAAGAGAACCAGAAGAGAAATCGAAAGATGCATTTAACCATTTTGCAGACAATTGCATTCATGTATTCGAACGCATTATTGATATGTTTTCTCATAAAAGTTTAAATGAAATTTTAAGATTTGTGATTGAAATTCTTGTTATCTTTTTAATCATTGCTATCTGTAAAATTCCATTTGAAATTATAGAAAGCTTTGGAAGAAATGCTCTATATTCCATTGGTGGAGGTTTTTTTAAAGTTTTAGCAAACGTTTGGAGTTGTATTTTAGAATTTGTTTATTTGATTTTTGCTATATTGCTTTTTGTTAAAATTTTTCAAAGTCGTTATTTAGATAATGCTGAAAATACGAGAAGTTTTTCTTTTCGAGAAACTAAACGTGAAGACGTTTTTGAAGAGAAAAAGGAGAAGAAAGCAAAAGAAGTTAAGGATTCATATGCACAAGAAGATAAAAAAGAGAACAAAAGAAGAGAGCGGGAACATGAACGTTTAGGGATTATTGATACATTTGTAGATTTATGTATGTTATTTATTAAAATGATTGCTTTCTTTATTTTAATTGGCGTTATCTTCTATATTGTTGGAATGTCTATTACCGTTGGTTTTTCTATTTATTTGCTTTTTAAAGGTGTATTTTACTTTGGAATTTATCTGATTTTGCTTTCTTTAGCTATTTTAGGAATTGTGGCTTTTATTTACCTTTATAATTTTATTTTCAATCATAAAAATAGAATTGGTGTGTTATTAATCATTTCCTTAGTAAGTTTTGTTGTTCTTGGATTAGGTGTGGGAGTATGTGCTATTGAATTTGCTAGTACGACTATTGTGTATAACGAAAAAAGTGACAAAAATGCAGTAGTAGATTACACATATGAAATGGAAGATAATTTGGTACTTGCAAGAGCTCTAGAAGGAGAAAATATTAATATCGATGATGCGTTAGGAGAGAAAATTAAATTAGAATATAAGTATAACGATTCATATTATCAAATTAAAGCAGAACCTTATACAAGTAAGATATATGGATACAAAATTATGCATTATGGTTATCATATTCGGGAATTTACTTATTCTAAAAAGATTTTTGATTCCTTTTTGCAAGATTTAAAAAATAAAACCATTTATATATTTGATGATAATGTAGAAGTGACTCTTACGATGTCTCAAAAAACGTATAATAAATTAATGGAGAATGAAAAAAATTATAACAAAATTGTTTATCACGAAGAAGATTTAGAAGATATTTGTGAAGATTATTATGATAGAGGAATCGCTATACCGGAGTATTGCCAACCGTTTCATTTCAACCATATGTAAATAAATTTTAGAAAGAAGGATATTTTTTGTATCTTCTTTTTTTATTGTGATAAAATAAAAGTGGAGGATGCTATGAATACAGAGAAGATAAGTATGATAGAACGCTATGGCGAAAATTTTACCCAAAAAGAATTTATTACAGACCCCGCTATAGCAAGAGATGAAGAGATAAAACAATGTATTTTAATACTTTTAACTCCTGAAAAAAGTGCATTATTGGTTGGTAAACCTGGTATAGGTAAAACAGCAATTGTAGAAGGACTTGCTTATCGTATTCAAAGAGGGTTGGTTCCGGATGCTTTAAAGGGATGGGAACTTATTAAAATCAATATTACCAGTTTACTTGGTTCTTCTGTAAGTGAAGGGCAAGTCGAAAACCGAATTGATTTGTTAGTGAAGGAACTTGATGCACGTGATAAAACGATACTCTTTATTGATGAAACCCATGTTTTGGTTAACAAAAATACAGCGCAAAATGGAGGAATTGATTTTGCCAACATGTTAAAATCTGGACTTGACCGTGGAGCGATAAAAATGGTTGGTGCAACAACTACAGAAGAATATGAACAATATATTTTAAGAGACCGTGCTTTCTTACGGAGATTTCAAAAAGTGGATGTTTTGGAAAGTGACCAACCTACAACGGTTAAGATATTAATGGGTACTTATCCAAAATTAGAACGTCAAATCGGTGTTAAATTGAATTATACAGATTTTATTAAAGAAAAGATTATGACTTTTATTGTTTCGATGACAGATGAATATAAACGTATTTACGAAGTAGCTGCAAGATATCCCGATATTTGTTTGACAATACTTGCTAATGCATTTAGTTATGCTTTATTTGATAATGAAAAAGAAGTAAAAATAAAACATATTTACAAAGCCATTTGCAATGCACGAAATGTATATGAAGATGTAAAAGTAAAAGAAATCGAGCGATTTAAAGAAGTATTTGCTGATTTAATTAAAGAAGAAAATGTAGATTTAGAAGATAAAGGATAGAAAGGGAAAAGATATATGGAAAGAAAAATTAGAGTAGCCCAAATTGGGTGCGGAAAGATGAGTAAATACACGATGCGTTATGTGTATGAAAAAGGAGCAGAAATTGTACTTGCTTTTGATAATGATGCAGAAAAATTTGGGCGTGATATCGGAAGCATTATGGAAGTTCCTAATCAAAATATTGTGGTGGAGGATATTAAAAATCTAGAAGCCCGTTTGAAAGAAGTAAAACCTGATATTGCGATTGTAACTACTATGAGTTTATTAAATGATTTGGAAAGTGTCCTACGTATTTGTGCAAATTCTCGTGTAAATGCGATTACGACATGTGAAGAAGCATTCTTTGCAAGTAATTCCAATCCGAAATTGTTTCATGAACTTGATAGTTTGGCAAAAGCAGGAGGAGTAACCATTACAGGGTGTGGATACCAAGATATTTTCTGGGGAGGTTTAATAAGTGGTTTGGCTAGCTCTACCCATAAAATTACAAAAATAAAAGGAAGTAGTTCTTACAATGTAGAAGATTATGGAATTGCTCTTGCACGTGCGCATGGTGCAGGACTTACTTTAGAAGAATTTGAACGAGATGTTGCTAGTTTAGACAATATGACTACAGAAGCAAGACAAGAGTTAATTAATAAACGTGAATTTGCCCCAAGTTATATGTGGAATGTTGCGGGATGGCTTGCTGATAAGTTAGGACTTCACATTACTTCTATAAACCAAAAGTGTGTACCAAAAACATATAGTGAAGATATTTATTCCACTACCCTTGATATGACAGTTAAAGCTGGTGATGCAACAGGAATGAGTGCGGTTGTAACAGCAGAAACAGAAGAAGGCATTACAATTGAAGCAGAATGCATCGGAAAAGTGTATAGTGAAAGTGAATTTGATGTTAACGAATGGACAATTGAAGGAGAGCCCAATACAACTATGATTATCAACAAACCGTGTACGGTTGAATTAACTTGTGCAGATATCGTAAATCGTATTCCAGATGTTATTAATGCACGAAGTGGGTTTGTTTCAACTAGTGAGATGCCAGAGTTAATGTATAGAATTAAACCTTTAAACGAATACATAGAAAAAGAATAGTTTTGGCTATTCTTTTTATCTTTTGTTTATTACGTATCGGAATATCATAATGGCAATAAAAGCTGTAATTGCAATTCCAAATAGAATAATTATTTCATCGCTCATAAAACGATTTAAAAACTTATGAATGCCTGATAGCATATCTACAAATAAATCTTTTGTATCGGTGAAAAAATCAACTAGCTCCCGAATAATGGTTTCAAAAAAGTTTAAGGTTAACATTCTTATCACATCCTACACCCATTATAATATAGGCTTGCATTTTTTTCAAATCTTTGTTATTCTAATACTGTTCATGGCGGAATTGGTGAAGTGGTTAACACGCCGGATTGTGGCTCCGGTATGCGTGGGTTCGATCCCCACATTTCGCCCCATTGTGAAATCTGCTCGAACTTTTCGAGTTAAGATAAAAAACTAATCTAAAAATGGATTAGTTTTTTTCGTTAGACAACAAAATAAAACTCACACAAGGGTGTGAGTAATTCTCTCAATGGAGTTGTTAAACAACAGCTTACAAACTTTGTTCTTTTCTGAAAATATTACATATAAATTTTATTAAATTCAATGGAAGTATGAATTTTTAGATGTTTATTGTATAATTTGAGTAGTAGAACTATGGGAGGTATAAATTAATAATGAGGATTGGTATAGATATTGATGGTTGTATGAATAATCAACATGATTTTGTTATAAATTATGCTACCAAGTATATTTGTGAAAAAAAATTACCATATAATGTGCAAAATTTTAAAGATGAAAACACTGAAGAAATATTTAAATGGAATGAAAAAATTGCACATGATTTTTGGGAAAAATATCGCCAAAATTTAGTAAAAGAAAATATCAGACCATTTTGTGCTGAAGTTATAAATAAATTATATGATGAAGGAAATGAAGTATTTATAATTACTGCGAGATATGATGGCGATTTATGGTGGGATTCTAAAAGCAGAAATAATGTAGAAAATATTACAATTAATATTCTTAAAGAACAATGTATAAAATATACAGACATTATATTTTCAAAAGATAAATTAACAACTGTAAAAAAATATGATATTCAAATAATGTTAGAAGATAATTTAAATAACATTGAAAAAATTAGTAATTTAATACCAGTGTTCATTATGAATAATACTTATAATACTGCTATCCAAAATAAAAATACTATACGATGCTACAGTTGGTATGATTTTTATAATAAATTTCATAAGTTTGATTCAAATAATAAAAAGATTTTAATATTTACGAATGGAAATAGTGATAGGTATATAAAGGGGTGTGAATTAGTGGGATTAAATGCAACGATAAGTGATTCTATATCTGATTTATCATCTTTTGATGGTCTAATACTTGCTAGTGAAGGAGATTTGAATCCAAAACTCTATGAACAAGTCAATATCAAAAGTAAGAATATTGAAAAAATTTTTGATGAAAAATGTATGAAGTGTTTAGATTATTTTGTTAAAAATAATAAACCAATTCTAGGAATATGTAAAGGTATGCAACTAATTAATGTATATTTCAACGGTACTTTAAAACAAGATATTAGCAATCATGATTTTCCTAAATTAATGCATGCTCATAAAGTTATATGCAATAATATCTCATCGTTGAGGTGTTATTATGGTAATGAATTTGAAGTTAATTCGCTACATCATCAGTGTATTGATAAAATTGGAACAAATTTTGAAATAATAGCTTTTTCTGAAGATGGAGTTATTGAGGCAATACAAAAAGAAAATATAATAGCTGTGCAATGGCATCCAGAAAGGTTATTAAATAATGATTTTGATACATTAGAGGGTAAAAAAGTATTTGAAATATTTAAAGATTTATTTTAAATCGATTATGATAGAAAAAAGTAATATGCAAATGATTGAAGAAATTAATGATGAATTTGATAACATGCATTTGAGATGATTATTGATGCAAAAAAACCATTTTTTCCATTTAAAGAAAATTCAATGATAAGAAAAATTTTAGCTGATACTTATAAAAATTATATGGAAAAGAAACGATTGTAAAAAAAGTTCATGCTTGTATGGATGGTGGAATTTTATCATATAATATTGATGATTTAGATATATGTACAATTGCTCCTTCTATAGATAATTGCCATTCAATTAATGAGCGTGTAAATATATCTTCTACCAAAAGAGTATACGATTGGTTAAAAGAAACCTTAATTGAATATAATAAAATCAAATAATGAATGGTCAAAAATAGATGAAATGCTCCAATAAAATTGTAATTTGTATTTTTATATACTATGATTAATTCATCAAGAATTACTAAATACTTTTACTACGTGGATGCAAGACTCGTTTGTTTATTGCCATATATTGAATTTTACGCACGTTTTGGTGTGTGTTTAGATAAAAGTTCTTAATTCTATTTGGAGGAAATTCAAGTGAGCATTTCGTTTCTTGCAAATCTGCATGTAGTATAGCAAGAAATATTGATAAAGATTTGTTTTCTTATGAAATGGTAGGTATTGCTAAAGAAAATAAATGGTATGTATATAAGGATGATTTGGAATTATTAGAAAATGGAGATTGGCAAGATGGTAAGAAAGAAGAAATTCTAAATATCTTAGAATACGTTAAAACATTTGATGTTTTGTTTCCTATGTTACATGGAACAAATGGTGAAGATGGAAAATTACAAGGAATGCTTTCTTTATTTCCCATTCCTTATGTGGGATGTAAAATGCTTGCTAGTGCGATAGGAATGGATAAAGAAATGTCTAAAATAGTATTTGAAAGTTTAGAAAGTAATTGTGGAAAAATTTATCAAAATGCGAGAACTTGAGTGTGCTGTTTTGGAAAGTAAAGGAGAACTTATTGTATCGCAAATCGGAGAAATTAAGTCTGCCAACTTGTTTTACGATTATGAAGCGAAGTACGTAAATAAAGAGTCTAAAACGATGATTTCTAAAGATTTACCAGAAGATGTTATAGATAAAATACGTGGGTATGCTAAGCAAATCTTTGAACATTTTTATTGTAATGGCTATGCTCGAATCGATTTCTTTTATGAAGAAGAAACCAAAAACGTCTATATTAATGAGATAAATACGATTCCTGGATTTACTTCGATTAGCATGTATCCAGAATTAATAAAAAACGAAGGAATCTCTTATCAGGAACTTATTACGATTTTAATAGAAAATGCTTCTTAATTTTTTATGCATATTATTTAAACTTTTGTATACAATAAGAATAGACAACGAGAAAATTGTTGTCTGTAAGAACTTTATCAAAGACTAGCGTTTTTATGTAAATCGGTAGTTGGAGATAGAGTTTTTTTAATGTATTTAACTTTTAAAGTAAACCAAAATAATATTGTAAGAGGTATCATTTATGGATAAATTAAAAAAATATAAAGAAAAAAGAGATTTTACTAAAACAAAAGAACCAAAAGGAAAAAAAGAAAAATCAAATAAAAAGTTGCGTTTTGTTGTCCAACATCATATGGCTAGAAGAGAACATTATGACTTTCGTTTAGAGTGGAACGGAACGCTTTTAAGTTGGGCAGTACCTAAAGGTCCTTCTTATAATACGAAAGACAAAAGATTAGCAGTACATGTGGAAGACCATCCTTTATCTTATCGAAATTTCGAAGGAGTCATTCCTAAAGGAGAATATGGCGGAGGAACAGTAATGGTTTGGGATGCCGGTTACTATGAACCAATTGGGAATTTTTCTAAGGATTTTAAAAATGGAGCGATTAAATTTATATTGCATGGTACTCGTTTAAAGGGAAAGTGGACACTTGTTTTTTTTAAAGAAGACAATTGGTTGTTAATTAAAGAAAAAGATGATGTCAATTTATATACATCGATTGACAAATACAAAACAAGCGTAAAAACAGGAAGAACTATGGAGGAAATAGAAGAAGGCAAGACATCAAAGTTTAGAAATTCTAAAAAAGAAGGAATTGTAGAAGGTATCAAGATTACGAATCCGGATAAAAAAATTTATGAACAACCAAAGATTACAAAAATGGATATCGTTCTTTATTATCAAAAAGTAGCCGAAAGAATGCTTCCTTTTATAAAAATGCGAATTATTTCAACCATTCGGTGTCCACAAGGCATAAAAGGGGAATGCTTTTTTAAAAAGCATTTGGAGACTATAAATGAAGGAATAGGAAAAAAAATTTTGCCAAATGAAAAAGGAAACAAAGAAGATTATTATTATATTAAAGATATTCGTGGCTTACTTTTGGAAGTGCAAATGAATAGTTATGAATTTCATGTTTGGGGAAGTAGAGTAGATAAGATTAATCACCCAGATGTTTTGGTATTTGATTTAGACCCAGATGAAAAAATGTCTTTGCAAAAGGTGCGAGAAGGGGTACTGGATTTAAAAAGCATTTTAGATGAACTAAAACTAGTCTCTTTTTTAAAAACGAGTGGTGGGAAAGGATATCATGTTGTAGTACCTACAAAAAGGTTAAAGACTTGGAAAAGTTTTCGAGAGTTTGCAAAAAATATTGCAAAGTTAATGGAAGCAAAATGGCCGGATAAATATACAAGCAATGTTAGAAAAGAAAGCAGAAAAGGCAAAATATTTATCGATTGGATACGGAATACAAAAAGTGCAACTTCTGTTGCACCCTATTCTCTTCGTATTCGAAAAAAGGCAAGAGTTTCTATGCCTATAAAATGGAGTGAACTTAGTAAAGTAAAACCAGATGAAATTACGATGGAGATGGCAATAAAACGATTAAAAAGAAAAGACCCTTGGGAAAAGTTTTATGAAGTCGACCAATAAAAAAGAAGAAGTTATCTTCTTCCCGATTTAAAAACGGAACCAAATGTATCACCAAACATATTATTAAATTCTGTACCTTTTTCCCACACTGCTTTCCAAGCATCTTCAAATTCTTGATTTTGATTTTTCGTATAATAAGCTTCTATTTTATTTAACTTTTCTTCTATTGAGGTTTTCAAAGCTTCTAATTCTTTTATTTTTTGTTTGCAGTTTTCTTGACCAATTTTAGCATTCTTTATTTTTTCTATCAATTCATCGTATTTTTCCTTATATTTTTTGATAGCATTTTGAAGTTCTATTAATTCATGTTGTGCAATTTTGTTAATTAATATTACCGCTTTTTCATCTTCTTGAAAGATGACTTCAAAAATTTTTTTATCCTCTTCGTTTTCAATATGTACTTTTATTTTTTCTTGTATTGATTCTAAATAAGTTATAATAATTGTTTCTTCAGCGTTGATTTCAGTTTGTAGTGCGATTCTTCTTTTTTCAAAAAGACGATTTACCATATTGCTATTATTATTTCGAATTAAATAAACATAATGATTTTGTACTTTTCTTATTAAATCTATCATTTTTGATTGTATGTTGTGTCTATAGTTGTTTTGTTCTCTTGTATAATGTCCAAAATCTGCATCAAATCCTCCTAATTTTTGATCATATTTTGTTTGTTTTTCTTCTGCTTCTTGTTTTTGTCTTCTTAACTTCTCTCTTTGTTCATAAAAATTAGGAGTTACTTTTTGGTTAGAAGTTTGCTCTTGGAAAGCTGTTTTGTTCTTTTTAATTCTCGCATATGCATCATTAATTTCTTGCATTTTTTGGGTCGCTACTTCTTCATTTCCAATGTTATAATCGGGATGCCATTTCCTGGATAAATCTCTGTATGTTTTTTTTATTTCTTCTTCTGTTGCAGTAGGTGGTACGCCTAAAATTTCAAAATCACTCATATGGTTATACTCCTTTTCTTTTATTATTATAACATCCGAATATAAATATATGTAAATAAAAGTTCAAAATGATGTAAACTAAAATAAGATTTTTTGTAAACTGTTTTTATGTTAAAATAGAATCATTAGGTGATATTTATGTGTACATTTGAAGATTTGGCAAACGAACTCGCAAGGTGCGAAAACTGTTTACATATGCAAAATAAAAAGGGACAAGATTGTTCTTTAGTTAATATTTTTCAAGATAAAAATTTCTATTCCAAAATTCCTTCTATTTGGACAGATTGGGAAAATCGCCTTGATGCAGATATTATGATTATTGGTCAAGACTGGGGACCATTTGTTGAAATGAAGAAGTTTCATGATTTATATTTGAAAAAAGAAACAAAAGAGAATTGGAAATCTTTAATGGAAGAAGAAAAAAGTCTAACCAAAAAAAATCTAGAAAGCTTTCTTTTAATATCCGCAAAAAATCATGAGCGTGTTTTAGAAGAAAAATTTATGGATAAAATTTATATTACAAATGCGATTCTGTGTGCAAGAAGTGGAAACCATTATCGAAGTGATTCCATAAAATTAAAAGAATGTACATTAAATTGTTGTGGCTTTTTAAAAAAACAAATTGCTATGGTACAACCTAAGGTTATTTTAACGCTTGGGTTTTTTCCTTTACTTTCTCTTTCTAAAATATATGGATTTAAAATAGAAAAAAATTTAACACAAACTTTGAAAAAGCATTCTTTATTTCAAGTAGAAGGCGTTACAATTATTCCACTTTATCATCCAGCAGCCCAAATAAAAAAAGAATTACAACTTATGCAATATAATAAGATATGGGAAATTGTGTGATATACTTTTGTAAGAGGTATTTATGAATTTAGAAGATTTAAAAAAAGCTTTATATGCAAGTTATGCTAGAGATTTGTGCTATCCTAGTGTCCAAAAATTATGGAGTGAAGAAAATAAGTGTTTTGGAATGTGTACTATCACTGCTTTAATTGTACAAGATTATTTTGGTGGTAAACTTTGTAAGATGAAAATAGGAGATACACTTCATTATTTTAATTGGATTGATGGAGAAATTGATGATTTTACTGCTTCTCAATTTGAAAATAAAATAGAGTATGAAAATTACCAAATAGCTTATCGAAAACAAGTTTTGAAAATACAAAATGTAAAAAATAGATACGATTTATTAAAAGAGAGAGTTGTTCGTTTTTTGCTTTCTCTTCTCGATTTAAAAGTACATCAATGTATTAAGTGTGAAGGTTTAGTTGAGAAATTTCCAGAGGATGCGACCGTATTTTTAGGAATCAATAATGATATTGTTTTAATTGGAGAAGCTCCTGCAAATAATGGATGGCGGAAAAGCCATATGTTATGGCGAGATGTTAATGGTAAACTTTTACCGAGTGGAGTGGTTCTTCAAAAATTATTTGACATCATTGGAAAAAATATTTTAGAAACGACTTTTTTAGAATCCGTAAAATGCTTTCCGTTAGAACGTAAAAATTTAAAAACTTGCTCTAGCCATTGTAAAAGCATTATGTTAGAACAGTTAAAAATTTTAAACCCAAAATTAGTGATAACCCTTGGAGAATTTCCAACTCGTAATCTTTTAAATTTTAAATTTGAAAAATTTTTAGATGTGGTTGGCAATCTTTATGAAGTAGAAAATTATAAAGTTTTGCCTATTTACCATCCTAGTCCCATATCTCCGAAAAGTTATTCTGGTAATCTGCCTATTTTTGAAGCGTTAAAGGAGATGCATTTGGATGAATAAAAGATATATGGTAAGATTTAAAAAGAAAGTATTAGAGGTATAAAATGGAAAAGAAAGAATTAAAAATATATGATTTAAAAAGGGTCATTCAAAGGGCAAGCAAAGAGTTTGGAAACATTATAAAAGGTACAGAAGATGATTATAATCCGCAATTGGATATATTAGAACATAATATTTACGAAATTCGTGAAAAGTATAAAATAAGTGATTGGCAACTAAGAAATGTAATTTCTATGGTGATTTATGATATAAAAGGATTAATAGAAGATAAGGAATATGATTATCAAGATATTGCAAGTGAAGAGGAAAATAATTTTGCTAGAGAATTAAGATATTTATTTAATCCATTTGAAAATAAAGAAATAAAGAATGTTTTAATAAATATTGATTTAAATAATAAAGATGATTTAATAATGTTATTTTCTTTTCCAATAAAGTGTCTTTTAAGAATCTATGATTCTATCGAATTTTGGAATCAACGGTATGGAAACAATGGTTACTTTCGAATGTTGGAAGAAATGGTGCTTCCGCGACTCATGTTAAATTATTATCCTTTTATTTTAGAAAATAGATTTATAAAGGAGAGAGAAAATTAAAGGATTATGAATAAAAGATACTTTATTGTCGCTACCGTTTGTATTTTGTTTTCTATTTTGGCTGGAATTATTAGTAAAGACTTGGTTGTTGGAGGCTCTATTTTAGCAACAGGTCTTTTGTGTGCGTATTTTGCTAGTGAAGGAAAAAGAATCAATTATGTTTATGGGTTTGTAAATTATATTTTAATGGGATATGTTGCTTTTAAAAATAACTTATTTGGTATTTTCTTTGCCTATCTATTTATATTCTCACCGTTACAAATCCATGGATTTTTGAAATGGAAAAAAAATATGGATGATGATGAACAGGTCATTACAAGAGCTTTTACATTTAAAAATTCTATTATCATTGTTCTGTCTTGTATTTTAGGGAGTATGGTATTTGGGTATTTGCTTCATTTATTGCCTAGCCAAAGACTTGCCTTTTTAGATGCTACTTCTAATTCCATAAATTTATGTGGAGTAATTCTTCTAAATTTACGCTTTAAGGAAGCATGGTGGTTATGGCTTGTTAATAATGTAGTGGATTTAATGATATGGATTTTTACAACTATAAATCATGGAGAAGGTGCTATCATGATGCTTCTTGTTTCAATAGGATATTTATTATTGAATGTTTATGGTATAGTAAAATGGAGTAAAGAAACGAAAAGGAAATAGTAAAGAAAGGATGGATAGATATGATAGAAAGAATAGGAGATTGGCAAGAAACGTATTCTGGAAAATTTTATACGTTAGACCCAAGAGTAGAAGAAGTACATTTAGAAGATATTGCCCATGGGCTTTCTCAACTATGTAGATTTACAGGACAATGTAAACATTTTTATAGTGTGGCACAACATTGCTTAAATGTATATAAAGACTTAAAAGAGCAAGGATATAATGAAGAAATTCAATTGATTGGATTGTTACACGATGCAAGTGAAGTATATATATGTGATTTGCCTAAACCTTTTAAAGTTGAGTTACCAAACTATAAAGTGATAGAAGAAAGAATTGAAAAAGTAATATATCAAAAATTTAATTTAGAATTTCCAGATGAAACAATTCATAAAATAATTAAAATATCTGATAATGAAGTTCTTTACAATGAAGTAGAAGTCTTAATGAATAACATTGGAAATTGGACTGGAAAATATCCACATAGAAAATTAGACATTGATACGGAATTTCGGGATATGAGAGAAGTAGAACAAGAATACTTAAAAATGGTGAGTGAATTAAGTTCAAAAAGAGAGTGTGCCAATGATTGATTTTTTATATGGATATACTAAAGATAATTTACGGCTTCAAGGAACTTATTTTCCAAGTGAAAACAAGAATATTTGTATTTTGTTTATTCACGGAATGTGTGCAAATGCTATAGAAAATTATTTTACTACGGTGTGGGGAAAACTTTTTCAATCAAATGGACTTGGTTTTTTGTATGGACATACTAGAGGGTATTCAAATGTAAATATTATTGTGGATAAGGATGGAAATTTTCATACCATTGGAACGGCGAACGAAATATTTGAAGATTGTTTACTGGACATAGATTTATGGATGGATAAGATTTATGAGTTAGGGTATAAAAAAGTGATTTTGCTTGGGCATAGTTTTGGATGTAATAAGGTTTTGTATTATTTATATAAAACTAAAAGAAAAGTAGAGGGTGTTATTTTTGCGTCAGCTCCTGATATGCAAGGACTAACACGCCAAAATGAGAAAGATTATGATAAGTTATTAGAAGAATCTAAACATAATATAGATTTGGGTTTGGAAAATACTTTTACTAGTAAATTAGTAGAAGATTATATGTATATGAGTTCTAAAACTTTTTATAATTGGTATAAAGAAAATAGCAATGTTGATAACTTTCCCATTCTTAGAAATCCTAAAATATTTAAACAACTAGCGAGTGTAGATATTCCTATACTTACTTTTTCTGGAAGTTTAGAAGAAGAGTTATACTTACAATTGGATTTGTTAAAAGAAAAAGCTTGCCACTCTCCTTCCTTTACTTGGAAAGTGATTCTAAATACCAACCATTGTTATCATAATAAGGAAGAAGAAACAGCTTTTTTAATCATGGAATGGGTAAAAAATTTAGAGTAATAAAAAAGAGTCATTTACTAGTGGCTCTTTCTCTTTATATTTCTATTTTTTCTTCTATTTCTAAAACTTTATATGGTACCGAAAATTTTTCAAATGTTTTTTTCATGTATTCTAAATCTGTTGGGTACGCATCATTATCTATATGAATTGGTAAAACAAGTTTTGCATTTATTTCTTTTGCAAGTAAAGCAGCTTCATAGGAAGACATTGTAAGGCCATGGGCAGTTATGGGTAGTGCTACAACATCTGCTTTGTAATTGTTTTCAAAGCAAATGGTATCACTTGTAATATATAATCTTTTTTCTCCATCATCAATAATATAACCTATATTTTCTAAAACGGCTTTTCCACCTTTTAAATTGGGATTGTAACCATGTATTGCTTTTACTACTTCGATTTTTGTATTTTGAAATGTTAAGACATCGTTTTCACGTACAATGTTCCATTTTAGTTCTTTATAGTTTTCTGCTACTTCTTTTGTTCCGAAAAGTGGAATGTTTAAGTTTTTAAGTACTTCTGGGTAGCAGTGGTCGCCATGTTTGTGCGTGAATAAAATAATGTCAGCTTGCCTCCAAGTTTCTAAAAATCTTTCTTGGTATTTTAAATTTCCAGCATCTACTAATATTTTTATATCTTTTGTTTCCACAAATAAGCATGATTGTGGATATTTTGTAATTTTCATTTTTTCTCCTCATTTCTTTTATTTATTGTAACTTATTTTTCTTCGTAGTTCCAAATTCCTAAGTGTCCTTTTGTAGGAATAGGATTTTTTAGTACTTCGATATCTTTTAATACCCAAGCATATCTTCCTTCTTTGTATCCACCGCAAATGTATTCTTGATGATTACTTTTCATATTATTTACATAATCGTTTGTCATATAGATACAGTCTGCCAAAGTACATTTACAGATAATTTTTCCATAATTTAAGGGAATATCTTGTAAAAGATGCATCAATTCTGTATCTTCCTTATCTTCTTTTTTCATTTTCGTACTGCTTGCATGAATATAGAGAGTTCCACGATAATTTGTTTTCCAACTACGTGTTTCTACGTATTTTTTCTTTTCTTTAATTAATGTTGCAAACGGTTCAGTTAAACTTAAAACTTTCATAAAATCACCTATATTCAGTATACTTTATTTTCTTAATTGATACTAGTTTTGTATGTTATAATATAAATTATTAGGTGAAAAAATGAAAGAGGAAATACAAAAAATGGTAGATGATACCATTTATAAAAATAGTTTAGTGAAAATAAGCGATAAATTGTATTTAAAACAATACCAAATGGAAGTTTTAGATTATTACCATATAGAGTATCAAAAATGTTCTTCTGTGAGTGAAATTCTTTTTTTGATAGAGGAAGTTTTAGATAACGAGGAAGTAGAAGATTATGAAGTCCTAGAAGAAGTGGCTACTTCTTTACAAGAATTTCAGTATTACCATAATACGAATAAGTAAACAAATTGTGTTAGATACAATAATAAGAATAGGAGCAAAAAAATGAATACAATCATTAATCAAAAGATTTTAAGCCAAGAAAATACAGAGTTTTTTAATGAATATATTGAATTATTGGTTAATCGACTTACTCATGCGAATATGTCTTTAGAACCAGACCTTGGCGATGCAGATAATTATCAAAATGCACTACGACTGAAGGATAATATGTTAGCTTTTAAAATGTTAGTGCAAACTTCATTGAATCAGAATTCTTTAACAGAAGAACTGATTATTTCAACCGCTGATGTTGTGAATAAAGATTCTATGTATATTTCTAATGGTTACAGGTCGGGGGGGGGGTATTATTTGGTAGATACGAATATTCCTATAAGTAATGCATTAGATGTTCCTAAAGATATGTTTTGTTTGTTAAAAAAATATTATGAGGATTGGAAAGATTTTGAACCATTTGAAAGAGAAGCAAGATTTCATATTAGAGTTGTTCGGAAATTATGAAATAGTGAAATAATTCGGACATAGATATTATTG
>CARMXJ010000019.1 GCA_949025205.1 uncultured Bacilli bacterium
TCAAAGAATTAAATAAAGTAATAGTTGATGAATTTATTGATAAGGTTTATGTTGGTGTTTATGATAAAGAAACGAAAACACGAGATATCGAAATAGAATGGAACTTTGAATTTTAAGGAGAGTAGTTATGATAGAAAAAGAAGTAGGATTTTTTGAAATTCCAAAAGAAGTAAAATGTTTTTTCAATAATGTATTTGAATTATACGAAATAAGAGAGCGAATTGGTGAATTTAAACAAATAAAATTTTATGTTTATGGCAACGACCATAATCCGCCTCATGTTCATGCAATATATGATAAATATTCAGTTTCTATATCACTTATTGATTATTCAGTGATTGCTGGGAATTTACCAAAGAAAAATCAGAATATAGCAGTAAGATGGGTAAAAGACAATATTGATTATATAAGTGAACATTGGAATAATAAATCTTTAACTTCTATGTTACCATTAACAAAATCCATATTAGATTCAAAAGATACTATAAAAATATAATAAAAATGATAATTTGGACTTTTCCGATTCCTGCACATGGAGGAACTGACCCTGGTACTATAGCGAATGGAATTACAGAAAAAGATTATACACTTAAGATAAGTGAATATATGCATAAAAGGCTAAATGATTTAGGAATAGAAAATAGTATGTCTAGAACTGGAGATGAAACTTTAGGACCAGATGTTCGTCCTAGTAGGGTACAAAGTTTTTATGGACCTGGTAGTGACGTGATTGTTGTGTCTAATCATATAAATGCAGGAGGTGGAGACGGTGCAGAAGTAATCTATTCACTTCGTAATAGTGACCGTTTATCAAGTATTATCAGTGACAATTTAAGTAAAGCTGGTCAAAATGTTCGCAAGTATTACCAAAGACGTTTACCAAGTAATCCGGATTTAGATTATTATTACATTCTTAGGGAAACTCCAAATAATGAATCTATTATAGTAGAATATGGGTTTGCAGATAGTACAGGTGATGATGTTAGTCAACTAAAAAATAATTGGCAAGAATTAGCAGAGGCAGTAGTAAAATCACTTGCAGAGTATACTGGTGTACCTTATAAACCAGTAGTTACAGAAGGAACTTATGTTGTAAAAAGTGGAGATACTTTATGGAGTATTGCTAGAAACAATGGTTTAACCGTAGATGAACTAAAAAAATTAAATAATTTGACTTCAAATGCTTTGTCTATAGGTCAAGTTTTAAAAGTAAAAGAAGCTTCTACTGAACCTAAGGGTGATACCTATACGGTAAAAAGTGGAGATACGTTATACGGAATTTCTAGAATGTTTGGGTTAACCGTAGATGAATTAAAAAATCTAAACAATTTAACATCTAATGCTTTATCTATAGGTCAAGTATTAAAGATAAGTGGATATACAGAACCATCTAGTACAACTACTTATACAGTTAAGAGTGGCGATAGTTTATATAAAATTGCTAATCAATACAATACAACAGTAGATGAGTTAAAACGTCTTAATAATTTATCAAGTAATTTATTAAGTATTGGGCAAAAACTAATTTTACCTAGTACAAACAGTACGCCAGAATATAAAACTTATACAGTTAAAAGTGGAGATACGTTATATGGTATTGCTAGGGACAATAATACAACAGTAACTGCTATACAAAGTTTGAATAATTTAGCAACAAGTAATTTATCTATAGGTCAAAAGTTATTAATACCTTAAAAGATGCTTCTTAGGAAGTGTTTTTTTAATCCTTTATTTATGATACAATAAACAAAAGTGAGGGAGTTAATATGGATTTTGATTTGTTAAATAAAAAGTTAAGTGAATATATTATAAGTTCTAATAATGAAATTGAAAAACAAGAGTTAAGTGAAAGACATGAACAAGAGTTGTTTTATGCGTCTTATACTAAAGATAAAATTTTAGCTATGGATGAAGATGAGTTTTATGAATACATTCGTAATCTGTGGGCGATGGTTATTTGGGGAAATAAACATTATATTGTCAATAAGTATATAGAAGATAATGGTTTTGATAATTTAAAAACACAATTGGTATATTTGCTATATGGAGAAGATTCTTTGGAAGTAAGATGGGATCATTTTAAAGAACAAATAAAAGGTTTTGGTCCTGCCATGATGAGTGAATTACTTTGTTATGTTTATCCTAATGATTGTATGATTTGGAATTCTACAGCCGTTAATGCCTATAAGATTTTAGGGGTAAAAGATATTCCAAATTATAATTATCAATTGACAGGGAAGAAATACTTAGAGATGACAGAGTATTCTAAAAAGATTCAACGTTTTCTTAATGAAAAAACACAGGGAAATTACGATCTTTTATTTGTTGATTATTTCTTTTGGGATAGTTTACGTTTGGAAAAATCTGTAGAAGAACCATCTAAGAAAAAATTAGAAGTTTCTCAAGAGACGATAGCGAAGTCTTTACATACTGAATTAAAAGAAAAAATAAGAGATATTGGATTTTGGTTGGGCTTTGATTCAAATAATGAAGTGAAAATTGGTACGGGTGCTGTTGTAGATGCAGTATGGGATTTTTCTATAAACAATATTGGTAAAGTTACATATGTTTTTGAAGTGCAAACAGGAGGAAGTATTGATAGTTTAATCATGAATTTATTAAAAGCTTCTAAATATAAAAATGTACAAGGTATTATTGCAGTTTCCGATAGTATTCAGTTAGAAAAAATAAAAAAAGAAGCAGATGCTTTGTTTAAAGATAGTAACTTGAAAATTCAGTTTTGGGATCAAGATGATGTTTTAGCTGTGTATGATAAGTTACAATTTGTAAATGAAAATGTGAATAAGATTTTACATATTGAGGATTCATTGTAATAAAAAAAGCCTTAGTGGCTTAGTATAATTCTTGACAAGTACCAGGGTCAGGTCGATAGAAACAATGATTTTTATAACTTCCTGCCAGGCTTTGATCATACCAAGTTTGCTGACAAGATGTGTTTTTTGCTGGGGCATAGAACCAAAGGGCGTGTGTAGCTGGATAATAGTATTCTCCTCTTAAAACTCTTTCTGCTAGATTTTTTTCAAGAGTAGTTGGAGATGCTTGAAATAAGGAACCGTTAATTCCTGCAAATTGATTTTTTTGGTAGACTGCATCTGTTATACTTCTTACGTTTTTGAAAGTTAGACAGTTTGCAATACTTCTATTTACTACAACATTTCCTACCATAAGCATTCCTAAATTTCCTTCTGCTAAAGCTTCAGCTCTCATAATTCTTGCTAATAAATCAAGTTCTTTTGTCGTATAATTAATTAGCATATATATCACCTAAGATATAGTATGAAAATAATTGCTAATTGGTTAAAGTTTATGCTATACTATATTCAGTTCCAAATTTAGGGGATTAGTTAAATGGTATAATAGGAGTCTCCAAAACTTTAGTTGGGAGTTCGATTCTCTCATCCCCTGCCATGTGAAACTAACACGAACTTTTACTACTTTGTAGGTGGGTTTGCTGTTAATATAAAGCTTGATAAACTCAAGTAAGAACGACTAGTTTTAAATAATTAGTCGTTTTTAAATTATATTTTAATTTGTATTAATAATTATATAAAATACTATGTTATATTAATTATAGATGTTAATTATTAATATGATTAATGGAATATTTATGTACTTCGTACATAAATATAAGAAAAAAGTATAATAGTAACAAGTGAAAATGAATTTTGCTGATATATGGCATAGTGGCATGGTAAAATTCCAATAATAAAGAGCTAGTACCACAACCCTAACTCGTTTGTTATTTTTTAGTTTTTTCTTTCTTAAGTAGTGTATCTATACTAACATCTAATGCAACTGAAATTTTATATAATGTATCAACGGAAAAATTATATGCCACCTTTTCACTTTCGATCTGTCTTATAAATTCGTGAGATAAATCTACCATTTCTGATAATTCTTCTGAGGTAAGACCTCGTAGTTTTCTATATTTCTTAATGTTTCTACGAATGGTGTTGTATATATCTGCATCAAAGTTGAGTTTTTTAAGTGGTTTATTTAATCTCATAGCAACACCTCTACATTTATTGTAGAGCAATGCCTAACAAAATATTGTAAGGTATCTCTCTACAAAAAAGTATTGACATTTTTTATATTTTTATGCTAAAATAATATTGTCGGTGAGAAGTGCTAAAATCCGACATTGTAGTAAATGCTGGTGCAGTATGTAGTTAAGCCAACATTAAGCAGTATCGGAACACAGCAGTATCGTGTTCCTTTTGTTTTGTAGTAATATTAGAAAGAAGTGAAAAAATGAAGATTAATCAAAATAAAAAAAAGGCTACTAATTTAGGTAATGTTATCATTTATATTGTGATAGTTGTTATAATTGGGTTAATATTTGTTGGTATTACAAGACTATTTTCGAATCCTAAAAAGGAAAAAGAAAAAGAATATGCAAGAATACATGCAATTAGTGATATAAGTCAAAATGATAAAGACATAAAAAGTTCATTAGGATGCAAAACTGACAGTGTAACATCTGATGGAATTATATTAGTTAAGTGTACTGATTATGGAAATAATATATCAATACAATATGGTAGCAATGAAGTTTGGTATGGTTATTTGCCTAGTGATGATGGTTTGTATTCATATTATATAGATAAAGACAAAAATATAGTATTGTCTATGCTAAGAAAAAAAGATGCTAATCAAAGTAATCATGATCAAACAAAAAATAAAAAATTTTTAAAAAAATATGATATGTTAGAATATAATGGAAAAAAAGCATATATTACCTTTTTTGAAGGTGGAAAATGCTCTTTAGATTTTAGCGAATTTGATAGTTATACTCGAAATGGAGATTTTGAAGTTAAATTTAATGATGGTAGTTGTACATATTGTGGAGATAATTTAGAAATAACTATTAATACAACAAACGAATATGTAGTTGGTACTCGATACTATGACAGTTATTCTAAAACTAATAAAATTAATGTGATAAAAAACGATTATGTTATGAAAAAGGCAAAAATTCGTTTTGCAGAAGATTATAAAACTTTTGAATTTTTAGACGGGAAATTTATTGCCCAAACTTCTCCAATTTTCTTTCCTTATTATGATAGAGATCCAAATATGAACGATGATGATAGTTCCAATGAATGTAACAATGAAAATGCCAATATTACTATTGATAATTATGTAGGGAAAAATTATTTAGAAATTAAAGGTAAATTAGAGGCTCTTAAAATTAATGTTATTGTTGAAAAGAAAGATGTCAATAGCAGTGATGGAAGTAAATATGAAGAAGATAAAATTATTGAGCAATCAGTTAAAGCTGGTAAAAAATTATCTGAAGGCGATTCTATCATACTTTATATTCCAAATGTTATAGGTAAATATCCAGACTTTACCAATGGGAATTATACAATAGATGATGTAATGAATTTTGCAAATAATAATAATATAATGTTGACAGTTACAAAAGAACAGTCCGAATTACCTAGTGGAACTATTATTTCTCAATCTAAAAAAGCAGGAGAAGAAGTGACGACTGGTGCTACATTAAAAATTACTGTTGCTGAATAATAAAAAATTGTTAAGTATTTAAACTTAGCCCATAGTCCTACTTGGATAATGGGTTTTTATTTTGTATTACAACTTAAAAAAATGATTATGGTATTTTATTATTAGAGTGCTAGTATAGTCTAAATACTATCACTTAATAAAATAAAGAAAGAAGGTAAAATATGCTTAATAATGTTGTGTTAGTTGGCAGAATAACTAACGATATTGAGAAAATTGAAAATGAAGAAAAGACTTCATATAGATTAATGTTAAAAATTAGTCGTAGCTTTAAAAACGAAAATGGAGAATATGAAACTGATATTGTTCCTATTGAGTTAATGAGTTATATAGGAAGCAATGTACTTCAATATTGTGAAAAAGGCGATATTATAGGTGCTAAAGGCAGAATACAAAGTAATGAAAACGGAATATCTGTAATAGCTGAAAGAATAACATTCTTATCAAATAATAAAAAGCTAGTAAATCAAAATTAGAAAGGAATGTTACACTTATGCAGATTAAAATTCATAGGGGGATAAATCAAATTGGTGGATGTGTAACTGAAATTAAAAGTAATAAAACTAGGATACTTATTGATGTAGGATCTAATCTTCCAAATAGTACAAGTAAAGTAAAAGTGAATGTTGCTAAAATTAGCAAAAAGTGTGATGCTGTTTTTATAACTCATTATCATTTAGACCATATCGGCGAATATATGCAAATTAGGAAAGAAGTTCCCATTTATATTGGAGAACAAGCAAAAGAGATATTTACGATATATCAAAAGAAAATGACAGAACCTAAAGTTGCAGAAGTTACACAGGAACATATTGATAGATTAGAAGCCTTTAATACATTTAAACCAGATGAAACTTTAGAAATTGGAGATATTAAAATAACCCCTATTCGCATAGACCATTCGGCTTTTGATAGTTATATGTTCCTTATAGAAGCAGAAGGCAAAAGAATTTTACATACTGGAGATTTCCGAACACATGGTCCTAGTGGCAAAGATATACCTAAGATATTTAAGGATATAGGAAAAGTTGATATTCTCATTTGTGAACATACAACACTTTCAAGATTAGATGAAGTTTTTATGTCTGAATTTAAGTTACAAGAAGAAGCTACTAATCTAATAAAAAACAATAAGTATGTTTTTATAATGTGTGCCTCTACAAATATTGATAGAATCGCCTCTTTTTATCATGCAAATAAGGAAGCAGGAAAGAAGTTATTTATATGTGATGTCTACCAAAAAGAAATACTTGATTATGTAACAAAGACTAGCAAAAAGTACAAAGACTATTACGATTTTTCAGATGTTAAAAGTTTTGACAAAGAGTTTTATCAAGAAATGGTTGATAATGGTTTTTGTATGTTGGTACGAAGTAATTACTTTTCAAAAAGGTTTATCAATAGTCCTAATTTTAAAGATAATATATTTATCTATTCTCAATGGCTAGGATATTTGAAAGGTGCTACTGCTGATGAAAGTATTGTTAATTTTGTTCCTAAAGAATATTACTATTTACATACTAGCGGTCATGCAACTGCGGAAGGTATTACAGAGGTTTGTAATATTGTTAAACCTAAAGAGATTATTCCTATACATGGGGAGAACTCACATGACTTTGAAAAACTAAATTTACCATATAGAGTTAAACATTTAAAAACCAAAAAGACCTATAATATATAGAAAGGAATTAAGAATATGTCTAATAATAAAAGTAAAAAGAAAACCAAGAAAGAAACTAAACCTAAAAAGCCCTCTGACATTAATTTATTCGATAATCGTATAATTCGTTTGAATAAAACTATTGATACAGAGGTGGCACAGGAAATAGTCGAGCAATTATTAAAACTTGATGCTACTAAAAGCAAGAAGGATATAATATTTTATATTAATTCTCCAGGCGGAGCAGTGTCAGCAGGAATGGCTATTTATGATGCTATGCAAATGATTAGTTGTGATGTTAAAACAATATGTATAGGTCGTTGTGCTTCAATGGCAGCTGTGCTTCTTAGTGGTGGAACAAAAGGTAAACGATATATAACGCCTAATAGTGAAGTTATGATCCACGAAGTATCTTCTTTTAATATGGGGAAAGTTGGAGAATTAAAAATTGACTATGAACACACAAACGCATTAAATGAGAGAATTATTAAACTATTAGCAAAGAATACAGGCAAGACTATAAAACAGGTTAGACATGACATTCAATTAAAGGATAAATGGTTTGATGCAGAAGCAGGACTAAAATATGGAATTGCTGATAAAATACTAACGAAAACCGCTATGTAGATTTAGGTATCTCTAATTAATGGATATTTATATACTTCGTATATAAATATGACAAAAAAGACAATTTTAAGAATAGGTCTGCAATTAATAGAATATTTAAGTACTTCGTACATAAATATAAGAAAAGAGACAAAAAAACGAAAAATTGCAGTTTTGTAAATTGTGTTTATATATAAGTATAACGCACTACCTGGCGGGTATATTGATGTTAGTCCATTTTGTTAATGACATGGATCACTCTCTTTTAAACATCTTTATCATTTCATTAGAGTAGTGCGTTTTTTGTGAAATGTATCTCTAATTGATAGACTATTTAAGTACTTCGTACTTAAATAATGGAAAAACATATTTAAGGATAACTATATAAAAAAATTACTTATGCCTGTGGCATAGTGGCATAGTACAATTCCATAATAAAACCTCTCTAGGAACTTCCTAGAAGCCCTAAAGAGGCATATATATTTACAAAAATTTTATCGCCTTATATGATAAAAGCCCTCCTAGAGCCTCCTAGAGGCTCACAGAGGTATTATAGAACATTTATATATTCTCAAATTCATCATTTTTATCATAAAGGTTCTCACATAAATAATCGCTAAAAGGAACAGCATTAAATATCCTTTTTAAATAATCATCACTAGATTTTGTCGCTGTATCTTCACTAATTCCATACTTGGTTAAGTATCTATTATATACATCCCTACTATCTGAATTAAAGTTTGGCGAAGCATAATAAGTATCTCTTTTAGTGCCAAATTGGTATCGTTCGGTCCTATACCCTAAGGCTATGACTTCTTTACCGAATTTAGAATTACTAACTGCTTCTCTATTATTTAATTTACACCAGTTGCGATACTCCTCATAGTATTTTGCCTTAACCACAAATTCCTTTATAGGAACTGAATTACAGAACTCTACTACATTATTACATTCCATGAAATAATTTTTAGTTTCCTGTACCACAATATCGGGAATGCTAAACCTACCAGTTTCAAGCACTTTCTTAAATGCTTGTACAGCTCTAGTTGCAATAATCTGTAATGCTAAAGGTTTACATAGCTCCTCTCCTATATTTATATCACGATTATCATTATCATCAGTAAATGTCGCGTTAAATGGTATGACTACAAACCGATCAGTTATAAATATACCTGTCTCTTTGAAGTCAATTACTTCATTTACAGAAAATAACATAGTTGCATAAGGCTCTAGTACTTCTAGTTCCTTATTTTTAAGTTCAATAGAGATAGGCTCTCCTGATATTAGTCTAGTAATTAACGAGTTGTTAATATACTTAGGCTGTTTCTGGTCCTCTGCAATATTGACAGTACACCCTTTTAAAGCCCCAACTGTTGATTTACTACCTGCTTTGCTTCCTGATAACTTCTCTAAATGCTCGTGAGAACATTTAGAAAATTTTTTGGTTTCAAATGCATCTTCATTAGACCCTTGTTTCGTTTCAAGTAAAGCCTCCAGTACACGAAAGATTTTTGACTTTCCATTGCGACCTGCACCTTTAAATATAAAAGCCTTATTAAGTTTAGAGGTCTTGGCTAGTGAATAGCCGATGACCTCATATAATAAAGTTTCTATCTCTTTGTTATGACAGCATACACTATCGAAATAGTAGTCAACTATATCACGTTCTTTAGAGCTAGTTGTAAGTGCCTCTATATCATTATAGGGTACACTTAGTTCTGCAAATATATTTGCAAAATCAATATTATTGTTGTTGTCCATTATTATTACCTCCTAAATTATCCATTACACTATCATAAATTGTTTTACTGTTTTTAGTTTGATTATCCTTTATAGCAATGGTTTTTGTTTCATTAGGTTTATTATTGGTTTGGTTATTATTTTGACCATTGCTCAAGTTTATCAAGCTATTATAGATGTTTTGAGCAGTATTACTCTCTTTCATAATCGTTACCTCATTTTCTTCAAGATATTTGACTATTTTGTCAAACATCTCTGGTCTTATGGTTACTACATTGTCGCTACATTTAATTGTTAACCAATCTGGTTGTGTTTCAATTAAAATGTTATCTATTTCTAATGTTTGACAACAAGTATTGTTTTCTTTAACAAATTGAGATATTTCAAATATTTCATTTTTAGTTAAAGTTATGTCAGAATTCCTTTCTAAATCCAAAATTGATATTCTAACTGGATCCTTTTCCTCTATCATTATAAGATGATTAACTAACTCAATTATTGTTAATTCATCTTCTTTTTTTATATAAGGTTCATACATAATTTATTCTCCTCTCATTTTTGTTTTAATTACCTTATTTTGACTATTTGAGCACTGCTCATTATTACTTGTTTCTTCTGCTATAAACTTCTCATATTCTTCTTGGTGCTCTTGAATGTAGTGAAGAACATCAAAAACAATACTATTAGCTATTTGTTTAATTTGTTCATCACTAATTATCATCACATTACACCACCTTTACTTAATTAGCTTAAACAAAACTTAATCGGTCATATAGTTTAAAATCACTCCTTATCTAAAATTAAGGCCTTTTTTTGTCGACAAATAAATAGTACCATGATTTTAAGTATTATAAAATCGCTATTTTGGTTGATTAAATATGAATTTAGTATTATAATAAGAATACTTGAAAGAAAGTGAGGATAATTATGCCTAATTTTAAAAATATGAATACTCCGCAAAGATTAAAATATTTAAGAGTAGAAAGAGATAATAATTCTACTCAACATGAACTTTATTTTAAATTACTTGGTATGGCTCATAAGATTAAAGAGTCTAAGGCGTTAGATTACCCAAAACAAACAATTTATAGGCTAGAAAAAGGACTAACCGAATTACCACCTGAGTTTGCTTTGGCATATTCTAAATATTTCAATGTATCTTTAGATTTTTTGTATTGTAATACTGATTATATAAATATTAAGTATGATGAAGTTAAGAAAAAACTTGGTTTATCAGATTTTGCTTTAAATAAATTAGAGCATATGAAAAAAAACGAGCAAGAAAAAAAAGCTCTTTCTGTTTTAGATTACTTATTATCTTCTGCTAACTCAAATAATTTAATTGATTTATTAAATGCAATATATAGCCATAGGGACATGGATATGAAAAATGTTGTAAGTCAATATAGAGGAAATGTTTTTGTTAATAGTCAATATATTAAAAATCCTATTATATTAGAGGATGGAGATTTAGAATATGTATCTTTATTTAAAGTATCTGAAATAGCTAAAAAAATAGCCAACTCTTATAAAAAGGATGGTGGTAAATAATGAATGTAGTAGTATATGCAAGATATAGTTCTCATAATCAAAATGAGCAATCTATCGAAGGACAATTAGAATATTGTAAAAATTATGCTAAACAACATAATTACACTATCATTGGCGAATATATAGACAGAGCGCAAAGTGGAACAAATGATGACCGACCAGAATTTAAAAAAATGATAGAGGATAGTAACAAAAAAACATTTGAAGGAGTTTTAGTTTATCAATTAGACCGTTTTGCTCGTAATAGATATGATAGTGCTACATATAAAGCTAAACTAAAAAAGAATAATGTAAGAGTACTATCGGCTCGTGAAAATATTAGTGATGATGCTTCGGGAGTTTTAATGGAAAGCGTTTTAGAGGGAATGGCTGAATACTTTTCTGTTGAGTTAGGGCAAAAGGTTAAAAGAGGTATGAAAATAAATGCTGATAACTGTTATTATAATGGTGGTACTGTTCCACTAGGTTTAAAGTTAATTGAAGTTGATAGTAATATTACAGATGCTACTGGTAAGATAGTAAAAAAGAAAAAATATGCTATTGATGAAGAAACAGCCCCTATCGTTCAAAAAATATTTGAAATGTACAATAATGGCGACTTAATGGCTGATATAATAAGATATATGAATGATAAAAACATTAAAACAGCAACAGGTGGGGAATTTAATAAAAATAGTATAAGGAATATTTTGTTAAATAAAAAATATATAGGTATTTATACTTATAATGGTGTTGAAACTCCTGATGCTATTCCTAGAATAATTGATGATGCTTCGTTTAATAAAGTACAAGAAATCATGTTTAAAAATAAAAAAGCACCTGCAAGAGCAAGAGCTAAAACTGAATATTTACTAACTACTAAACTATTCTGTGGACATTGTAAAGAAATGATGACAGGTTATAGTGGTACTTCTAAAACTGGAAAATTACACAATTATTATATGTGTAATAATGCGAGAAAAAAACTTTGTGATAAGAAGGCAGTTCAAAAAGATTACATAGAGGATCTAATAGTTGAACAAGCGAGAGAAGTCTTAACTGATGAAAACATTAAGAGAATCGCCGAAGAAGTGGTTAAACTTGCTGATAAAGAAAAAGAAAGTACAACTTTAAAAAGGCTTAATAAAATGCTTAAAGAAAATGAGAAACAAAAAGCAAATTTATTTGATAGCTTAAAAATATGTGATATTGACAGTGTTAAAAAGTCTATTTTTGAAGAAATTAACAAAATGGAAATTGAACATTCTAGAATTAAGAATGAAATTGTAATTGAAGAAAGTCATAATGTTAAATTAACAGTTGGACAAGTGAAGTTTTTTTTGGTACAATTAAAAAGAGGCAATATTAACGATATTAAATATAAGAGAGTTCTAATAAACACACTAATTAATAAAGTATATTTATATGATGATAGTGTTACATTAGTATTTAATACTCAAGATAAGCCTATTGAAAAAAAAGTGCCTAGAATTGAGGTACTAGAGAGTTCGCTTTTAGGTAAAGATGCTCTGCCATGTGAATAATACTCCAAATTTTTGGAGTTTATATAAAATTTTAAGGAGCTAATGATATGACAAAAGTTGGAAAAGAGAAAGTTAAATGTATAAAATGTGGGGCTGAAAGTGAGCAACTCATTGTTTATAGTGTAAATTTCTCATTAGGTACAAAAGAACATAATGAGGCATTAATGAAAAATCAACAAAAGTGTCCAAATTGTGGATATGAAGCAATGGATATTTCAAAAGATCTTTCTAAAGAAGAAAAAAATAAAGAAGGTTAGTAAAAATAAAAGTTGGAAAGCCTTCTTTATCTCGTGCCATGTGAATGAATTGAACGCTTGTGTTCATTAAAATATGCCTTGATACAAAAGTATTAAGGTTTTTTCTATTATAAATTGATAATTTTTTATTAGATTTATGATAATATTTATTAAAGGTAGGTGCTAATTTATGTATAATGCTTTTCGTTTGAAAAAAGGAATGGATTTGAAAAAGGAAATAGAAGATTATGTAATAAAAAATAAGATTTCTGGAGTTGTTTTATGTTGTGTTGGAAGTTTGTCTAAACTGACTATACGATTAGCGGATGGTAAAAGTATTTTTGAAAAAGATGGAGAATTTGAGATTGTTAGTTTTACAGGAACTTTATCAGAGGATGGCGTTCATATCCACATTAGTGTTGCAGATGAATTTGGTAACACGATTGGAGGACATTTAAAAAACGGCTGTATTATAAATACAACTGCTGAGATTTGTTTATTCATTTTAACAGATATAAAATTTAAAAGAGAATTTGATGAAGAAACAGGTTATGATGAATTAGTAGTCAAAAAGAATTAGATAAAATTTCTTTTTCGTTTTCTTAATAATACTTTAGATTTATTAAAGTATTTTTTTACTGTTTTGTCTTGTTTTAAAATTTTTTCATAATTTTGATAAAGATTTTCTTCTATTTTATTTAAGTTATTTAAAAATTCAATATCTTCTTTTAATTGCGGATATTTTGATAAAGTGGCATTTTTTAATTCATTAAAAGATGCTATGTTTTTTTCTGTAATAGAAATGGATTCTGTTAAAGCATCACTACCTCTTTGAATAGCTGATAAGTCGATTGTTTCTAATGGATCTTGTGATCCTATTAAAATGTTTTTAATGAATCCAAAACTACGAAAAATAAATAATCCTCCTATCAATCTACGAAAATGTTTATTTTTTATAAAAGGAAAACTTAAAAATAAAGGTATTTCTAATCTTCTTACTGTTTTTCTAAAGGATTCCTTTATTAAAATTTGTTCAATGTTTTCAAGTTCTAGTTTCGATTTTTGTTCAACATTTTGAAACAATAATTCTTTTCTTTTTAATTCTTCTTCATCTGTAAATTTATTTAATTCTTGATTAATTAGATTTATTTCTTCTAAAGGAATTATTTCTTCTAAAGAAAGGCGTACTTCTTCTAAATCTTTTTCTTTATGGAATGCTATTTGTTTTTTCGTGGTTTTTAATTTATCTAATTCTTTTGTAATTTTTATTTTTTGTTCATTTGTTAATGGGTTATGTAGTAAGTTTTCTAGTTTTGCTATTTTTTCTTCTAATAATCTTTCTATTACTTCGTATTCTTTGTCTATAAAATCTTCTTTTTGATACTCTTTTGTTGCTTTTTCTATCACTTTGTTATTTTCTAGTTCTAGTTTCGTAATATCAATTTGTATGTTTCGTAGTTTTTCTTTTTTTTCTTCTTCCTTTTCGATTTTTTTCTTTTTTTCTTCGTTTACAATTTCAACCTCTTTTTCAACTTTAGGAGGTATTTCCTGTTCTTGCTTTTTTTCCATAGCCTGTTTTATTTCAGGAATAGTTATTAGAATTTCTTCGGTATCTAATTCTTCCTTCTTTTTTTCTATTTCTATATTATTTAAATATTCTTCTAATCTTACTTTTTCTATATTTTCGGTATTTTGTTTCGTTTCTATATCTTTTTTTTCTTTTATTATTTCCATTTCTACTAATAATGGATCTAAGATTTCGGTTTGTTTTTTTTCTATTTCTAAAGGTTGTTCTACTACAGGATTTTGTTTTATCGATTCTTCTTTTTTTTCTTCAGAATCATTATTTAAATTTATTACTTCACTTTTTGTTTCAGATGGTATAAACGCGATTATTTTTTTTTCCGTTATTTCGTTTTTAAAAAATCTGTTTTCTTTTGTTTCGTAAAGATTTGGATTTTCTACTAATGCTTCAAAATGGTAACCTTTTTTTTCTATATCTTTTTTTAATTGTTCTTTTAAAACTTTTTCTAATTCTTCTTTTTTTTCAATTTTATTTTCTGTAATTTTTTCTTCCATTTTTACGATAATTGTTTTAGTTGTATATTCTTCCAGTTTCTTCTTTTTTTCTTTTGGCAAATCTTTTATTTTTAATTTAAATGTTTTTTCAATTAACTTGTAAAATTCTATTTCTATTGTTTCTCTATTTATTAAGGGGGCTTTTTCTTTGTGAACAAATTCTTTAAATAACTCTCGTTGTGAATTTGCCTCTTCATCGCTTTCTTGGGTATTTTTAAGGAAGGTTTCTTTTTTCTTTTCTAAATTTTCTTGATATTGCTGATTATTTTTTGTATTTGTTTTTTTCTTTTTTGTTTCTTTATTAAAGAATATGTTTAATAAGAATAAAAATATTTTTTTTACGGTTACTATCATTTTTATTAAAATTTTTTTCATATGTATCACTTAGGTATTATTTTATCATATTCTGTTTTTGTATTGCATTAAAAATAGCTTCTTACAAAATTGTAAGTTTTCTTTTTCTAAACCGTGTTATAATAATTAGGAGATAGAGTTTAAAAGAGTCATTTATATGTCACTTTCTGTATGTATATTTATTGTTAAGGAGAATGGTTATGAAAAAATTGAAATCGATTATTCCAAAGTATGCTTATATTCCTTTATTAGTTGCTGTTCTTCTTAATACACTTGTTTATAATGGGTCTAAACTAATTACAAATCCTTTGTTTCATTATGATTTTTCAACTCTTATTGATTCTTTTATTCCATTTTGTTCTATTTTTATTCTTGTTTACATTCTAGCTTATGTGCAATGGATTGTTGGTTATATTGTGATATCTCGTGAAGATAAAGAAACTTGTTATTATTATATGAGTGCTGAAGGGATTGCTAAACTTTTTTGTTTGTTTTTCTTCTTTATTATTCCAACTACCATTGTTAGACCAGATATTTTAGGAAATGGTATTTTGGATACTCTTACTAAATTTATTTATAGTATGGATGAACCGGTTAATTTGTTTCCTTCTATTCATTGTTTAGAAAGTTGGATGTGTTTTCGAGGGTCTATGCATTTAAAAAGTGTTTCTAAAACTTATAAGTGGGTCATGTTTGTGTTCTCTATTTTAGTATGCTTATCCACTGTATTTGTAAAACAACATGTTTTTGTAGATATTATAGGAGGAATTTTGGTAGTAGAGTTAGGACTTTATTTAGCAAAGAAGTGGAACGCAAAAGCTTTGTTTGAAAAAATAAATGCAAAAGTAATAAAAAATAGTTGAGGTTTTGAGATGTTAGAAGTAGATAAAGATTTAGAAAATGGTGTAAAAAATAAGAAAAAACAATATATTTGGATGGTTTTGTTTTTGTGTATTGCTATAGGAAGTATTTTTGCTATTATAGCTTTTAACAAAAGTTTTTCTTGGCAAACTTTTGGAAAGTATTTAAAAGAAGCTAATTTAGGATATTTGGTTTTGGCAATTTTATCAGTAATTCTCTTTATTTTTAGTGAAGGATGGAGTATTTCATGTATTGTTAAATCATTTGGTTATAAGCAAAAAAAGAGTAGTGGCTTTTTCTATTCTGCTGCGGATATTTATTTTTCAGCGATAACGCCCTCAGCATCTGGAGGACAGCCTGCTACTGCTTATTTTATGTATAAGGATGGAATATCTGGTTCTGTTATTACGGTTTCTTTGCTATATACGCTTCTTATGTATTCTTTGTCTATTATCTTTATTGGGCTATGTACTTTTGTTTTTTTTCCAGCTTTATTTTTTCAATTTGATTTTTTAGCAAAGCTTTTTATTGGAATTGGATTCTTGGTTCAAATTGGTCTTGTGTTTCTTTTCTATTGTTTTCTGTATAGGAAAGAGCTTTTAAATAAAGTATGTTCTTGGGGATTAATTGTTCTTTGTCGTTTTCGTCTTTTAAAAAATAAGGATGATAAAATGAAAAAACTAAGCGATATGATGAAAAAGTATCAAGAGTCTGCTGAACTTATAAGAGGGAAGAAAAAAGTTTTAGGTAAAGTCTTTTTGTTTAATTTATTCCAGAGAATTTGCCAGATTAGCGTTATTGTTTTTGTTTTCTTGGCAGTCGGTGGAAGTATAAGAAATGCACTATCCATTTGGGGACTAGAGTCTTTGGTTATTATGGGTGCCTATGCAGCGCCGATTCCGGGAGCTATGGGTGTAACGGATTATTTAATGTTAAATGGTTTTAAAAAGATTATGGCCGCGGAAAGTGCAGTTAACTTGGAACTATTAAGTCGTGGTATATCGTTTTATTGTTGTATTTTCTTGTGTGGACTTGCCGTATTTATAAAATATTATTTGATTAAAAGGAGTAGTAAAAAATGATTGGAGTTTTTGATTATACAGTAATTCTTACTTATTTATCTTTGTTATCTGCCAGTATTGGAATAGGTTTTTCTCTTATGGGTTCAGGCGGTGTATGCCCTTATTATGGAATCTTTTGTTTGTTTATATGTGGCCTATTGGATGGCTTTGACGGCAAAGTGGCTTCATTAAAAATAAACCGTAGTTCTTTTGAAAAAAAGTTTGGAATTCAAATTGATTCCTTGTCTGATTTGGTGGCTTTTGGGATATTGCCAGCTTGTATTGGGGTTTCTATAATTCAGAATTCTTCTGTTTTATTTGTTATTAAAGTAGTTTTATATATAATTTTATTTTTCTATGTTTTAGCTGCTCTTATTCGTCTTGCTTATTATAATGTTACTGAAGAAGAGCGTCAGAGTAAAAAAAGTGATACGGAAAAATGGTATACAGGGCTTCCTGTTACATCTTCTACTTTAATTTTGCCTGGTGTTTTATTGTTACAATATATTATTCCTTTCGATATTATGTTGCTTTATTTTTTAGTTATTTTGGGAATGTCTTTTGCATTTTTATCAAAATTTAAAATTAAAGCATTAACAATGAAAAAGAAATTTAGTCTTGTGTTTTTAGGGGCAATCGAGTTTTTCTTGTTAGTATTTATTTTATTTAATGGATAGTCATGAGGTAGTATTATGAAAAACAAACAAAAAGAAAGTTTGGGCATTCGTTTTTTATATCATACGTTTTTAGGAAGACTTCTTTTAAAAGTTTTAAGTTGTTCTTTTCTTTCGCGTTTAATTGGACTGTTTTTAAGTTCGCGTTTTTCTAAGTTTTTGATTAAACCTTTTTCTAAAAAGAATCATATTGTTTGGGATGAGTATTATTGTGATGATTTAAAAAGTTTTAATGATTTTTTTGCTAGAAAAGTACGTGAAGAGGCTCGACCTATTGATAAAAATAAGAAACATTTAATATCTCCTTCGGATGGATTTATAAGTGTTTATCCTATTAAGAAAGGTTTGGTTTTGCCAGTAAAGCAAAGTCAGTATTCTGTTTCTTCTCTGTTAAAGAATGAAAAACTTACTTTGGAATATGAAAATGGAACGTGTGTTGTTATAAGATTGTGTGTATTTAACTATCATCGTTATTGTTATCTTGATAATGGGAAAAAAGGAAAAAATGTATTTATACCTGGAAAACTTCATACGGTAAGACCTATAGCGTTAGAAAAGTATCCGGTTTTTACAGAAAATGCTCGTTGCTACACCATTATGGAAACGGAAAACTTTAAAAAAATAACACAAGTAGAAGTAGGCGCGTTGCTAGTTGGTAAGATTCAAAATTATCATGAAGAATATTCTTTTTTTAGAGGGGAAGAAAAAGGAACTTTCTTATTTGGAGGAAGTACTATTATTTTGCTTTTACAAAAAGATGCAGTAGAAATTCCAGAAGAATATTTTGAAAGTACTAAAAGAGGGGAAGAAATTCCTATAAAAATGGGAGAAAAAATTGGAGAGGTACGTAAGTAACTTCTTTTCTTTTTGCATAAAATGATATGTCCTGGTTTAAACTAATAAAAAAGCGGTGGTATTATGGATGGTATAAAAGAACAAAAAGTTTTTGCTAAAGGCTTATGTTTTAAAAAAATTTTTCTTTTTTTTGTCTTGGGAAGTTTGTTTGGTAGTTTTTATGAAGAGATTATCTTTTATTTTCAATATAAGGAGTGGACTTGTAGACATGATTTGCTATATGGACCATTTAGTACATTGTATGGATTAGGTATGGTTTTGTTTTTGGTTATTCTGGGATGGAAAAATGAAAAAAGAGGAATTGTAAAAACGTTTTTGTATGCCTCTTTCATTGGAGGATTTTTCGAATATATTGCTGGTTTTTTACTTGAATTTTTTCTTTCTATTAAATTTTGGGATTATACAGGTATGTTTTTAAATATACAAGGAAGAACTACAATTCCTTATATGCTAGCATGGGGATTTATGGGAACTCTTTTTTTAAAAGTGATTTATCCTTTCATTTCGAAATGGATAGAAAAAATTCCTTATAAAACCGGTCAAATTGTTTATTTTATTCTTCTTGTTTTTTTTGCTTTTGATATGTTTCTTTCTTATACTGTGTTTATAAGAATGATAGAAAGAAATAAGGGGAATGATCCAAAAACTTTTGTTGGAGAAATGTATGATAAATACTATGACAATGATTATATGTATGAAAAGTTTCCTATTTTAAAAGGAAAATAAACTATTTATGGCTCACCAATGGTGAGTTTTTTTGTTGTTTAAAAAAAGTTTTAGAAATTTAAAGGAAAAAGCAAATTTACGTTGTACATATAAAGTGAAGGAGGAAAAGAAATTATGAAATTAAAAAAAATTTCTTTATGGATTGTAGTATTAGTAGTACATTTTTTGTTTGTTCCTACTTTAGTATTTGCAACTATGAATTCTGATTCATTTAAAAAGACTTATATTAGTGGATACAGTTATGTAGATGCAAGTGGTCATTATGGGAACTTTGAACATTTTACCAGAAATGGAGATGATTATATTGCTTATTGTATAGAACCAGGAGTCTCACTTTCTAGTGGAAGATACAATGGGATATACAATGTATCTTTAGAGGAAAAAGCAAATCATGTTCATTTATCCGAGGCACAGATGGAAGCTGTTTCTTTTGTTTCTCACTTTGGGTGGGGATATAACGGGCATACTGGAGATGAGTGGATAGTTGCTACCCAAGCCTTGATTTGGCAAAAGCTTGGACATTCGTTTCAGTTTACTAGTCAGAATAATCCGACTGATCCATGGAAATATGTGATTGAGACTCCATCTGTTATTCAAGAGAAAATGAATGAAATTGAAAGATTAATTGCAACTAATTTGGAGACTCCCTTGTTTCAAAGTAATCATGCGCAAATTCCAGTAGACACTACCTATGATTTTGTGGATACAAAAAATCGTTTGCAAGATTTTGAAGTTGCAACTTGTCGAAATTGTTTTTTTTCTAAGAATAAAAATAAACTTTCGATAAGTCCTATTTCTAAAGAGGAGGGCTATGTAATCCTTGCCAAAAGAAGCGAAGTTTGGCCAGCAGATTATATAGTATATCAATCGGATGCAGGACAAAATTTAATTGTCCCAGGGAAAGTTCAGCTTGTGAATATGCAACTTTCTTTTGAAGTAGTTTCAGGATCTTTTGCATTAAAAAAGTACGATTTTGAAAATATGGCGTGTAAACCCCAAGAAGGTGCATCTTTAGTAGGTAGTGTTTATCATTTGTTTAAGGAAGATGGTACTTTTATTAGTGAACTATCTATTGATGAAAATTGTAGTGCTAGCGTTTCTGATTTGAAGTTAGGAAGATATTTTATAAAAGAAGTTGTTCCAGGAAAAAATTATTCTTTGGATTCAGCTAGTTATTTTTTTGAAGTGAAAGAAAAATATATGAACCAAAAATTAACTGTTTATTCGAGGCTAGCTTCTTTAGGTCAAGTAAAACTTGAAAAGTTTGATAATAAAACAAATTCTTGTGAGGCAAGTAGTCCATATGCTAGTTTAGTCGGTGCAATTTATGGGCTTTATAAAGAAGACGGTACATTAATGGAAAAATTAAAGATAGGGGAAGATTGTAGTGCTCTTTCTAAGAAGAATTTACCTCTTGGAAACTATTATTTACAAGAGATAAAAGCACCGAAAGGCTATAAATTGGATTTAGAAAAACATTATTTTTCTGTAACTACGCAAAATGTATCAAATTTAATTTCTGTAGTGTTAACCGAAGAAGTATATGATGCAAAAGTAAAACTTTATAAAAATTATTCTTCTTTTGACCAACTTTTAAAAGAAGAGAATGCAATATTTGAAATATTGTCAAAAAAGGATAATAAAGTAATAGCAACACTTACTACAAATGAAGAAGGATATGCAGAAATAACACTTCTTTATGGTGATTATATTTTAAGACAGGTTGCAGGAAAAGAAGGCTATCATTTTACAGAAGATATAGAATTTTCTATAGATGAGAAATCAAAAGATGTTTTAGAGTTTTCTATTGTAAATAAACCTTTTCAAGGAAGCCTTGTATTTACAAAAGTAGATGCCGCAACTGGCCAATTTTTACAAGATGCTTATATAGAGATTTATGATGAACATGACAATTTAGTCTTTCAAGGAAAGACTGATAGCAACGGAACGATTGTGATTGATGCTCTTTCCTATGGGAAGTATTCTTTAAAAGAAATAGAAGCCCCAAAGGGATACGCATTAAGTATGGATACGTTATTTTTTGAAATAAAAGAAGATGGAGAACAGGTATCTTTAGAACTTCAAAATGAACAAGAGGTCATTGTGCCTAGTACTGGCGTTTTTAAAATTCCTTCTGTTGTTTTTGTTTCTTTATTTAACGTAACATTAGGAATAGGATTTATTTATTATGAAAAAAAGAAAAAGATATAGAGGTTTAAGAGGACTTCTTCTCCTTTTAGGAGTTGTTATTAACTTCTTTTTTCTTTTTTTCTCTTTTAATGTCTCAAAAAATATTGATAAAGAGATAGCTAGTCAAGTTATGGATTATGATCGTTATTCAAATAAAACCAAAGATTATTTGGCAATTTTAGAAATTCCTGCTATTCAAGTTAAAAATTATTTGTATGATTTAAATTCACCTTTAAATCATGTGAATAAAAATGTTTTAGTGGTAGAAGGTTCTGTGATGCCTAATATAGAATATAGCAATCTGATTTTAGCAGCGCATAGCGGTATTGGTCCTACTGCCTTTTTTCATAATTTGGATACATTACAAATTCATGATATAGCAAATATTTACTATGAAGGGGAGAAATATACTTATCAATTAGTAGATATTTATCAAGAAGCAAAGGATGGAACTATTACTATTCATCGTGAGCCAAGAAAAAAACATTTGACTTTGATTACTTGTGATAAGGTAAATAATCATTTGCAAAATGTTTTTGTGTTTGAATTTCTTAAACAAGAATAAATATGTTATAATTTTGTTATTAAAGAGTTGATAAATATGGATAATCGAAGTAAGTATTTTGTTTTTGTACCATTTTGTTTGTTGGCACAAGCTTATCAGGCACAAGGAATTGTGAAATACGATTGGAAGTCTTCTATTAAACCTTTTGTAGAATTGCTAATGAAATATGATGTTAATATTGTACAAATGCCATGTGCAGAAAGTAGTTTTCAAAATGCTTTGATTCGAAAACCGCAAGGTATTACGAAGTATGATAATTGTTTCTTTAACGAACATTGTTTTACTTTAGCGAATAGTGTTGCCAATGAAATTAAATTACTTACTAAAAATGGTTATGAAGTTTTAGCAATTTTAGGTATTGAGCAATCTCCTTCTTGTTGCGTAAATTATATTTATACAAACAAAGGAATGGAAAATAGAAAAGGTTTGTTTATTGAAAAATTATATGAAAATATTAAATATTTGGATATTCCTTTTATAGGGATTAATAGAAAATACATAAAAAAATCGTTAAGTCAATTAGAAGATATTATAAAAAATAAATTGACATAAAATAGATTTGTAATATTTTTTCTACTAAAAATCTAATGCTTTAAAAGTATTTCTGCAATATCATCCCAAGTGTTTACGCGGATGATATTTTTTTCTTTTAATTCTTCGTTGGAGACGTTTTTATTATGGTAAGCGGTAATTAGTAGTTTTAATTCTGCATCTCCTTCTAAATTTGCTACTTTGTCGTCAATTTTAATATCTGCTTTTATACATCTTTTATTGCTGGTAAAAATGAAATTATCTGGATTTACACTGGGCAAATTTTTTAATAGCCATTTATGTTTATATGGTACAATATTTACGCATTTTTCAATATCACGGTAGTCAGTATAAGCACTACAAATCACCACTTCATAATATTTGGTAAGTTCTTCAATTACTTTGGTAGAATTTCCATTAATTTTTACGTAATCGTATACGTTAATTTTGTTATAGAAATAATTTAAATATTTATCCAGTTGCTTTTGTGGTACTATATCATCCACCCAGTAATTTGGAATGTCTTCGTAAGTTAAATTTTTTTTTAAAAATTTATTTACTACATCAATATAGCCATCAATAGTTATAGTATCATCTATGTCAATCATTATTCTTTTCAAGTCAATCACCCTATTTTAATAATATCATTTTTTAAATGTTTTTGTGGTTAAATTGTTAAATTAGTAAAAATTTTACAAAATTTGTGCTAATCCTAAAATTATTTTAATGCAAAAATACTTATTTACAATTCAAAATACTTTTGTTATAATCGATTGTAGAATATGGGAGTGATTAGTATGAAGGCATTATCGCCAGAAGTTAGTGCTTTACTAGACAAATTATATAATTTAAGAGGAGACGAAAGTGTTGTTTTAGCTGAAATGAATAGACAACGTAATAGAGCCGTTGAAACAAAGACTAGAACAACTGAGGAAAAGAAAGAACTTCAAATTAAAATAGCAGATTTAGAAAAGTTGTATGAGGAATTAAACGATCAAGGAGAAAGATTGGTTGATCTTTTATCCAATATTAACCGTGATGATTATGCAACTGTTTTGGATCGTTTGAATATTGATTTTGAACCTCAAAATTTAGTAGAAAAGTTAAATAAATCTTTACCTCGTACTATTGACTCTGTTACTTTGGATACCAAAAAAGCAGAAAAACATTTAGCTAAAGTGGAAGAAGAAATGAATGCTGCTATTAATACTATTGAGGAATTAAATATTCGTCGCGATGCAGCCCTTGCTAATCAAGAAAAATTAAATGAATATTTTGAACTTGCTTTGTCTGGAAGAATTAGTATTACAAGAGATTCTATTGTTTCTTTATTAGAACAATTTAATTTTACAAAAGAAGAACAAAGAGAAGCTGCTAAATTATTAATGTTCCCTGAAGATGCCTTATTTGCATACGATGAAAAACTAAAAGAAAAAGAAAGAAGTGGCAAAACATTTGGTGATGTTTTTTCTGAGGCGAAAAGTGCTGAACCAATAACAGATGTCGAGGATAGTACTGATGATTATTTAGAAGAAGATGTTACCTTACCAGTGGAAGATACAACTGTTAACAATAAGGATCTATTAATACAACTGCTTGAAAATAATGGAATTGATTATTTAGATTTTACAGGACAAGAGCTTGATTTTTTGATTGCAAATTATAATGAAGAATTAATGGATGCTAATATCAAATTTATAAAATCTTCTAATGTTGGAACAGAGATTTTTGTTAATCACGCAGAACTTCTAATAGATACAGAATTACAAGAAAAAGTTACTATGCTTTTAGATTTGGGAAAAGAACCAATTGATATCTATTTAAATCCAAGTGTTCTTGAAAAATATTCAAAAGAAAAATTAAGTAGTGTCATAAGTGCGTTATCAAGTAACGGTATGGACCCCAAAAATGTTCCATTAATGGCTTATTAATGGAGGAATGAACATGAATATAGTGACAATTTTAAATAAACTTAAAGATGCAAAAATGGTAACTGAAACAGAAGAAAGTTTAAATTTGTTCTCTGAGTGTTTTAATAAATTTGGAATAAGCATTCTTTTGCTAAAGGATGAAGATAAATTTAATCGAATTGTAGATATTTTGGATGAAAATAATATTCCGTTGCAAAAGGCAAATGGTATATACGCATTACGTATTTTTGCGGTTGATTTAGCTGAACTGGAAAGTATTATTACAGAGTATTTTGCTATTAATGAACTTAATTTTTTAAGAACTTATCCTGAAATGATAGCGGAAGCACAAAATGTCCATTTTATTGCATCAAGAATGAAAGAGTTACAAGATAAAGGCGTTTCTTATAAAAATAATGAGGGTTATGATATGCATTTGCTTTTATCTACTGATGAGATAGTAGAAGAAAATTCTGATATTAATACCCATTTGAAAAAATATTTAAAAGATGCAACTTTGATTGATAAGTTAGATGCATTAGAAGCGAATAATGAAGAAGAAGATTTCAATGTAGCCTTGGAACTTCAAAAAGTTGAAAATAAAATTTGTGAAGAGTTTTTATTTCCAGTAGAAGATGGTTGGAAGATTGTTATAAATAATAAAGAAGTAAATTCTTTTCAAGAAGTTAAAAATACAATTAATACCATTACAAAATTAAATTTATCTATAACTTTTAATGATGCATTGCTTTTGGTTTTATTTTATAGAACCCATTTAACTGCTCCAGAGATTGATGATATTGTGGTAAATGTACTATTTAAGGAGGAGAAATAATGAAGTTTTTGTTGAATTATGGATACACTGAAGAAGAGATAGAAAACTTTAGTGCAAATGTACCTCCCTTATTGCTTGAACAAATTATGAATTCTTATGCATTAGTTTCTAAAAATATGGATAGTTTAATTTCTTTAGGTATTCATAATTGTAAAGAAATTTTTCTGAAATTTTATGATATGTTTTTAATGGACAACAGCAATTTTATCAATATTTTTAATAAGTATGACCATGCAGATTTGATTGAAAAATTAGATAAAAATATTGATATTGTAGAATTTTTATAATGGTTTAGAGGATGTAAAAATCTTCTTTTTTTATATAATAGGAAAGTCATACTTATAAAAGAGTAATGAGAGAACGTTTG
>CARMXJ010000020.1 GCA_949025205.1 uncultured Bacilli bacterium
GAGTAATTTATCTTATTACTCCATTTTTCTATGTCCTCAAGTCTGAACTGTTACCAAATTATTTATAATTATTATGAAAAATATGGATATTATTAAAATTATATGGTATTGTAAACAGAAAAAAGGAGAGAAAAATAATATGTCTAAAATTGGCGAATTAATTAATAACATTTACTTATATGGAAATAGTAAATTTTATATAGGGGTTCCAAATTCTTTATTAGTTTATGCTATTGAATTTTTAGTAGATGAAGAAGGAAATTTACAAATCACAAAAAGCATGGAAGAGTTTTATACATCCTTTTGGCAAGGGAATGCTATATTGAGAGAATCAATAGAAGTTTGTAAGTATATGGAAGAAGATATGGGTCTAGCGATTTGTCCTATAGTTTATAAATCCCCTGAAGGCAAAACTGCACTTACACATGAAAAAACTTCTCCAAAAGCAAATACAGATAAAGCAGTAAAGGAAATATATCAAATAGTAGTGAAAATGTTACATCTAAGCAATGCAGACATAACAAGTTGGATAAAATCAGATACAAATGGAAAGCAAAATATTTTACTAGCGAAAGTATCCCAAGAAAGAACTTTACAAGAAGTGATTCCGAAAATTGCCCATGAAAATATAGAAGCAATGTTAGATGTAACAAAAGGAAGAATAGAAAGTATAAGTATGATTTGGAATAGAGTTCAAACGATTTATTCAAAAGAAGATTTTAAAGCGGCAAGTGAATTATGGAGTGACTTATGTGAAGATGAAGAAATTCCAGAATTCTTAGTTTTGAAGCAAGCAAGAAAAGGATAGAAAATGATAATTTCTATTCGTTTTTTTTGTAAAATTTATGAAATGAATAGACCAATTTCTAGAAATTAATAATTTTGTAAGTTTTAAAATAAGATTGTATTACCAACTTAAAGAATATATAATAAAGAAAAAAGGAGGTACCAAGATGGATTTTAAAATACTTTACTTGATTGACAAACTCCACAATCCTATTTTAGATAAAATCATGATTTTTTTTACCAATTTAGGAAATGCCGGAATATTTTGGATTGTCCTAGCTGTTATTTTATTAATTAGTAAAAAAACAAGAAAGTGTGGAATTCTTATGTTACTTGCTATGGGAATCGGCCTTATACTAGGAAATGGAATTCTTAAAAATATAGTTGCCAGAAATAGACCTTGTTGGATAGATACAACAATAAATTTATTGATACCAAACCCAACGGATTATTCCTTTCCATCAGGGCACACTCTTGCCTCTTTTGAAGCGGCCATTATGCTATTTTTGTTTAACAAGAAATATGGAAGTTTAGCCATTATTTTAGCTTTTTGTATAGCATTTTCTAGAATGTATTTATTTGTGCATTTTCCAACAGATATTTTAGGAGGAGCCCTATTAGGTACAAGTATATCTTGTATTGTTTATTATACTTCTAAAAAAATAGAAGAGAAAAAGAAAAAAGAGTAAGGAAGTCGAAGTAGTATGAAAAAGAGTTTATCGTATGTGAAAAAAGGAGCAATAGTATTAGATGTCACGTTTCTCATCCTTTTTTTAACCCTTATCATCACCATTAAATTAATCTGTAGCAATATTTCGCCGAGTGCCAAAGAATTATTTACAACAACCATGCTAGAAACAGGACAATTAAAATTTGTAACCCACCTGTTTTTATCAAAAGAAGAAATACAAAAGGTAGTAAACAAAAATGCGATGGAAGAAATGAATACAGAAGTGGATACAGAACTAATTGACATGGAAAATGAAATAATAGAAAAAGACAAAAACGCTATCACAATAGAAGAAATCTCTGGAAATACTTTTTATGCCAAAATGTTAATTGTAAGTGACCCCAAAAGAGTAAAATTAGCAACGACTTACCCATGGGGAGAATATGGGGTAGAATTAGAAACATTAGTAAAAAATAATGATGCTATCGCCGGAGTAAACGGTGGTTTGTATCAGTCTATTGGAAATAAAGGAGGAAAACCTCTTGGAGTAGTAGTAAAAAATGGTCAAATAGAATACAACGAACCAACTGCACTTCCAGGTCTTCATATCATTGGTTTTGATGAAGAAGATATCTTAAAAGTGTTAAGCATAGAAGGAAAAAGTGCAAGTCAAGTAGAAGAACTAATTAGAAAAGAAAAAATACGGGATGCCGTTACATTCCAAGAAGAAAATAGTGATGCCAACAACCATTTTGTTAAACTAATTATAAATGGCGAAGAAAGAAAGTTCGATGGCAAAGGAAGTGGAGCCAATCCAAGAACTGCCATTGGGCAAAGAAAAGATGGGACTGTCCTTTTATTAGTCACCGATGGAAGAGGAGCAAATGGGCATTTAGGAGCAACGGCAAAAGACCTCATTAGAATTATGAAACAATATGGTGCCGTAAACGCCGCAAACTTAGATGGTGGAAGTTCTTCTAGCATGTATTATAACGACAAATATGAAATGTCTAGTGTAACTTTTTATTATGCCAATTCCTCTTGGAAACTACCGACAAGTTTTATTGTGGAAAAAAGATAAGGAAGAAAAAAATGTATGAAAGAAAAAAGTAGGAATACAGCATTCTCTTTTAAAAAAGCGCTAATCATTTATACCCTTGTTTTAAGTAGTTTAATGCTTTTTTTTCTTGGATATGTTGTAGTAAGTTTAATAGAATACGAAAAAAATCAAGTAGAAAAGTATTTGGATAACCAAATAAAAGAAATCGTTGCCAAAAGTACCAATAAAAAATTAGAACAAGAAATTACAAACCTGGAAAGAATAAAATGGAGTAAATTTGAATCAACAAAAACAAATACAGCTGAAATTTTAGAAGAAACCTTAACAAATGGAAGCATTACATACAAACAAAAAGAAGATAGTTTTGAAGATGATAAACCAGTCTACGAAATCTATGTGCAAGATAAAAAAGTTTTTGAAATAACATTAGATGGCACTAAAAAAGTTTCTCGTTTAGGACTTTTAAACTTTTCTATTTGGAAAATAGAAAAAATCGAAAACCAATTAGAAGAAGGCATACTAAATTATAAAATTGTAATTCCAAGTAATACGAAAGCATATGTAAATGGTATTTTAGTAACAGAAGAAGAAAAAATCCAAAAAGAAGAAAATACAGCTTTAGAAGAAGTAGCAAAATACACAGACATTCCATACAATGTCATGTATGAAATAAAAGGACTCCATAAAAAACCAGAAATAAAAGTAATCAATGAAAATAACCAAGAAGTAATTTACGATATGACCGATAATATGGTTTTAAAAGAAGTAGAGTATGTAAAAATAAAAACGCAAGAAGAAGCAGCAAAACAAATTGAAAATATTCCAGATATTTTAAAAGTGGCGGAAGATTGGAGTCTATATCTCACCGATGACTTAGGAGGCACTCTTCATGGTTATCACACAATCAAAAATTATATAATGGAAGATTCTGAACTTTTTAAATTCGCATACAAATGGGCAACCAATATTGATATTACTTTTATTAGTAATCATACACTTGAAAAAGAAATCTTTACAAACGAAAAAGTGGAAAACTTCGAAGTATATAACAAAAACGCTTTTTCATGCGAAGTTTATTTAGAAAAAAATATGCGTGTGAATGGCAAACCATTACAAGATAAACTCCACGATAAAATGTACTTTGTAAACCAAGAAGGGGTTTGGAAACTTGTGAACATGGAAGCCATTACCAAAGGAGAGAATAAACAATGAAAGACATAGTCATTATTATTCCAGCTTATAAACCACATAAAAAAATCATGCAAGAATTTATGGAAGAATTAAATAAGAATTTCGAAAATATTGTCATTGTAGATGATGGAAGTGGTGAAGAATACCAAGATTTCTTTGCATCGTTTAAAAACCAAGGTCTAACCGTTTTAAGACACCATATTAATTTAGGAAAAGGAAGAGCTATTAAAACAGCGTTTAATTATTGTTTAAATACCTATAAAGAAATGGTAGGTACTGTAACTGCTGATTGCGATGGCCAACACACCGTAGAAGATATTAAAAAATGCGCTTTAAAATTAAAACAAGAACCAGAAAAGTTAGTACTTGGTACAAGAGATTTTGATAAGAAGAATGTTCCATTTAAAAGTAGATACGGCAACAAAATTACTAGAAATATATTTAAAACATTTATCGGTATCAAAATCACCGATACCCAAACAGGTCTTAGAGCATTTGGAAAAAATTCCATGAAAACATTTTTAAATGTAAGTGGAGAAAGATTTGAATACGAAACCAATATGCTCATCACCTGCAAAGAAAACGATATAAAAATAGCAGAAGTTCCGATTGAAACGGTTTACATAAACAACAACGAAACCAGTCATTTTAATCCAGTGCGAGATGCCGTATTAATTTACAAATTGTTTTTAAAATACTTTCTTTCTGCTATTAGCTCATTTATAGTAGATATCCTATTCTTCACTTTATTTATGCATTTACTTCCTCCTATAGAAATGGGTATTATCACTACAATTGTCCTAGCAACCATTATTGCAAGAATTTTTTCTTCAGCTTACAATTTTACGATAAATGCGAAAGTTGTTTTTAAAAACAAAGGAAAATCTTCCATTATTAAATACTTTATATTGGTAGGTGTACAGATGTTTATCTCTGCTTTTGCCGTGTCTTTTATCTGTAATACAATACATGCAAACGCAACATTTATGAAAATAGTAGTAGATGCCATTATATTTATTCTCAACTTTATTATCCAAAGAGAGTGGGTATTTAAAAAATAAGATTTTATTTTTTGTATAGGATAAAAAATCTTTTTTTTATGGATAAAATTAGATAAAATAAGACAAAGGAGTAAAAAACATATGGAAGAGTTAAAAGAAAAATTAGCAAGTTATGAACACGATAGATGGGCAAGATGGCAAAAATATTTACAGGAATGTTGTCTAAAAAAAGAAGATGGAACACTAACAATTCCAAAAGAAAAAGTAGAAAAATGGAACGTACTTATAAACACAGAGTATAAGGATTTAACAGAACAAGAAAAAGAAACCGATAGGTTAGAAGCAGAACGTATTCTAAACATTTTAAAAGAGGAAAGAAAAGAAAAAGTAATTACTTTGTGTGGAAGTTTAAAATTTAAAGAGACCTTTATGAAAGTAGCAGAAGAATTAGAATTTCTTGGCAATTGTGTTTTAACAGTCATTTATCCTACCAAAGATGATAAAGATGCTTATGCAAAAGAAGAAATGGAAATGATGGACAGGATGCATAAAGCAAGAATAAAAATGTCGGATGCCATTTATGTTATTAACGTGGATGGTTATATTGGAACAAGTACTAAAAGTGAAATCGAATACGCCAAAAAGTTAGGAAAAGAAATCCTATATTACCAAGAAAGTGAAGAAAAATAAATGAAAAAAGAAATTGAAATTAGTGATTTGGCAGAATTTCAAACAGCATATAATAAAAACAGTAAAAATAGTAAAATTACCAGAGCCATAAAAGAAAAAGGGGTAAAAAAAGCTTGTTTAAATAAAGCAAGATTAGAAGAATTATCGTTTCAATTTAATATAGAAATTCCCGAAACAAAAATTTACGACCAAAAAAATAGCTATCAATGCAATATTTATGCATTTTTAAGAGTATTAAAAAGTATTGTTCAAAAAGAAAATCCTACGCTCCATATAAACCAAGTGAATTTATCTGCAAACTACCTTGATTTCTATGACAAATTAGAAAAAGTGAATACTGTTTACAATGTTTTAGTAGAACAAAAGAATCTTTCTTTAGAAATCATAAACAATGTTGTTAATCGCTATATTGGAATATATGGAACCTTTCATTTTTGTGTGGAATTAATAGAAAAATATGGAATTGTACCAACAGAAGCTATGGAAGAAGCAAGTGATAATTACGATGCTTTTAAAACTTTGGAACTCTTAAAAATGAAAATCAAAAGTGATGCTATCCTGTTTTTAAATAAAACCAAAAAAGAAAAACGACAATTAAAACAAAAAGGAATGCAAGAAGCCTATTTATTTTTAGCAAAAACAATGGGAAATCCTCCTCTTACCTTTTCCTATAAAAAAGAGAAATTTACTCCACAAAGTTTCAAAGAAAAAATAGTGAAAAGCAATTTAGAAAAATTTATAACAGTTACTTTTTATCCCAAAAAAGTCTTTAAAGATAGTTATACTTTTATTCCTAATGTTTATTTAAATAAAAAGGAAGAAATAAAAATATTAAATATTGAAAAAATAAGAAAAGCTGTATTACAACAATTGCAAGAAGGAATTGCTGTTTGGTTTTCTGCTGAAGAATCTACAACACTAGATTACGATTACAATATATTAGATACAAATACTTTTAAGTATAAAGAATTATTAAATATAGAAGAACTGCCTAAGAAAGAAAAAATAGTTTTGGATATAATAAATTATGACCACGCTATGTGTATAACAGGGGCATTAGTAGAAAATGAAACCGTTAAACAATGGAAAGTAGACAATAGCTTCGGCAAGCATGGAGTGTACAAAGGGCAATTAATTATGACAAATACTTTTTTTGAAAATAATATTATTGCTTTTATAATCCATGAAAAATATTTAAAATAAAATTTATTTAAAAAATAAGAAATTTTAGTAGATGATACTTATCTAAATGTGCTAGATTATGAAATAAAATTATGTTAAACAAAGAAAGGAAAGAAAAATATGAATAAAACCGTTTTAGTGACTGGAGCATCACGTGGAATCGGAAGAGCCATTGCCATTAAATTTTTACAAAATGGTTATACAGTTTATGGAACATTTAATGAAAGTGAAAATAAAATAGAAGAATTAGTAAAAGAATATGGTGCTTCTAAAATGAAAAAAATGGGGCCTTATAATTTCAAAAAAATAGAAGATACAAATAAATTAATAGAGGATATAGCAGGTATTGAATTTGATACACTTGTACTAAATGCAGGAACATTTTCTGAAAATGATGATTTCATTAATTTTAATCTAGAGGAATTTAATGAAGTCATGAACTGCAATTTTTATTCCCAATTATTAATCACCACAAAATTACAAAGTTATCTAAAAAATGGTGGAAATATTGTATTAATGTCTAGTAACGATGCCTATAGTGGTGCTTTTGGTAGTATGTCTTACAGTATAAGCAAAAGTGCTGTTGTAAGTTTAATGAAATGCTTATGCGTAAACTATGGAAGAAGACACATTCGTGTGAACTCTATTTCTCCCGGAGCAATCAATACAGACATGAATACACCAGAACAAGAATTTGAAGCTCCACTTTGGACACCAATTGAGCGAATCGCCGAAAGCTACGAAGTAGCAAACGTTGTCTATTTTTTATCTTCTGCTGAGTCCAGTTTTATAAACGGGGAAAATATTACAATAGATGGTGGATATGGTAATGTAAGTATATTATTGAAAGAAGAAATAGAAAGGTCTAGAAAAATAGTTGGGTATGATTGGCTAAATGAAAAAGTGGCAAGTTTAAAAAAAGGCGATAAAGTATATTGTCTTGATGCTACCCCTGAATATGGATGGATTCACAATCCACTAGAAGAAACATATGTAAATGCTCATACAAAAGCAATTGAAAAGGGAGTAGAGGTACGTAGATGATTATGACTACCGAACAAAAAAAGAAAGTATTTTAAATAATGATTTGATAAAATTTACCCTTGAAAAATCAAAAGATGCAAAATTTATTGGCATTGTTAAAGAAGAAGATATCAAAAAATACAATAAAAGCGATTATGCTAAAATCGGAAAAGGGTTTGAAATATTCATCACAAAAGAAGGAAGTAGACAATTGTTTATTGATTCGTTTAGTAATGAAAATGCAGTAGGGTATGTAATTGAAAATGACATGATGATAGATTCTCTTTTAGAAGTTTTTGAAAATATTTTGAAAAATATAGAAAATAAAAAAATTGAAATATTAGCGTAAGGATAAAAACATTTTTTATAGGAAAAGAATAGCAAATTTTGTCGAAGCACTTGCCAAGAATAAAAAAACAAATATAATACAGACTTTGTGTTATTAGAAATTTTAGCGCCTACAAATCTTACAAGTAGAACTTACTTGAACAATCAGGGGGTTACGAAAGTAGGTGATGTTATGAAAAGAGAAAGTATTCTCCTAGTAATTATTATTTTATTGATTATAGTAATACTAAAATTAATATAAATAAAAAAGCGCTAACCAAGTCATTTGGTATGGCGCCAACAAAAAAACAGTAGGCGTTATTAATAACTAATAACACTTACACATATATTATAACATTTATGTTTTGAAATACAATCATTTTTTTGAAAAAATAAACACAATAATTTTACTATAAGAAGCTCAAATAGGAATTAAATCCTTCTTTTTTTATGTAAAAAATTTCCATAGTCGAAAGCAAACAAATGTTTGAAAAATGATATTTTTTATAGTATACTATTTGTGGTGAATAAAATGGAATTACAAGAAAAACTAAAAATACTTGCAGATAGTGCCAAATACGATGCTTCTTGCTCTTCAAGTGGGAGTACAAGAAAAAACAAAGAAGGTGTTGGAAATACAGCAACATCAGGCATTTGTCACTCTTTTGCTTCTGATGGTAGATGCATTTCGTTATTAAAAATTCTTTTTACAAATTGTTGCATTTTTGATTGTAAATATTGTTTAAATAGGAAAAGCAATAACATAAAAAGAGCCATTTTTACGCCCGAAGAAGTTTGTGCCATTACCCTAAATTTTTACCGTAGAAATTACATTGAAGGATTGTTTTTAAGTTCGGGTATTATCAAAAGTCCGGACTATACAATGGAACTTTTAATTAAAACCATTACTCTTTTACGAAAAAAATACCATTTTAATGGATACATTCATGCCAAAGCCATTCCAGGAGCAAGTCCCAAATTATTAAAAGAGTTAGGCCTTTTGGTAGATAGATTGAGCGCTAATGTAGAACTTCCAACCGAAAATGGTTTAAAACTATTAGCGCCCAATAAAAAGAGTGGAAATGTAGCATCTATTATGGAATACGTAAAAACAAATCAAAGCAAAAGATATGTTCCTGCAGGACAAAGTACACAAATGATTATTGGAGCCACAAAAGAAAGTGACTTAGAAATTATGAAAAAAAGCGAAAATATGTACCAAAATTACCGCCTAAAAAGAGTTTTTTATTCTGCTTACATTCCTATTAACAAAGACAATTTACTTCCCACTTTAGAGCATCCTCCTTTAGTTAGAGAAAATAGACTGTATCAAGCCGATTGGTTACTTCGTTTTTACAATTTCAAAGTAAAAGACCTTTTAGATAATCAAAATCCCAATTTTAACATTTTAGTTGACCCTAAAACAGACTGGGCTTTAAGACACATAAAAGAATTTCCCAAAGAAATAAATACTTGTTCCTATTATGATTTATTAAAAATACCTGGCATTGGGGTAAAAAGTGCTAAAAGAATTTTTGCTTCTCGAAAAAAATTTACCATTCGGTATGAAGACTTAAAAAGAATGGGTGTGGTTTTAAAAAGAGCCAAATATTTTATTTTATGTGGTGGAAAATATTTTATTCGAAGAGAATGGTTTAAAAAAGAATTTATTGAAAAAAATATCCTCTTAGAAGAACACACAAAAGAAAGTTATCATAAAGAACAGCTGAGGTTATTTGAATGAATAACATCTATATCTATGAAGGGGATTTTATAAGCCTTTTAAATACCATCACCTATTTAATCAAAAATAAGAAAAAGCCAGACAACATAAAAAATGATTTGTATGCCCAAACTTTATTAGATAACATATTTAACTTATCTATCCCTAAAAACGAAAAAATAATAGAAGAAGTAAGAAATCATTTTGGTAAATACGTTTTGCGTATTATGTACTGTATTTTTTTATCTGAAGCAGAAAACAAAGAACTTATTATATTTTATCTATTTAAAAATGCTTTGAAATACCAAGACAAAGTTTTATATTATCGCAACTTAAAATGTGTAAGTGAAGGCATGAAAATCGCAAATTACGTGATACATGAAAGTCATAAAATGAAGGGATTTTTAAGATTTAAAGAATTAGAAAATAAAGTGTTATATGCCGAAATGGCCCCAACAAATAATATATTATTTTTAGTATCAAAACATTTTCAAAATCGTTTAAAAAATGAATATTGGATGATTAAAGATGTAAATAGAAAATTAATAAGTATTTATGATAAGAAAAATTTTTTTATTGTGTTAGAAGAAGAACTTAAAGATACAATGGAAGAGGAAAGTGAGTCTGAAAAAATGGTAGAAAATTTATGGATTACTTTTTATAAAACCATAGGTATTAAAGAAAGAAAAAACGACCGATGTCGCATGAATTTTATGCCGAAAAAATATTGGAAATACATAACAGAAGTGAGGGAAGAAATATGAAAAAAGTAATAAGTGGTGAGAAATTGCAAAACAAAGTAAAGGAAAGTATCGAACTGCTTTGTGGAACAGTAAAAGGTACGTTAGGCCCTAAAGGAAACAATGTTATCATTGACCACTCTAGTTTTTCTCCTTTTATTACAAATGATGGAGTTACGATTGCAAAGAATATCGAAAGTGATGATGAAGCAGTGGGTGCTATTCTAGAAATTGTTAAAGAAGCTTCCATTAAAACAAATGAGGAAGTAGGAGATGGAACGACTTCAACGCTAGTTCTTTTAGAAAACCTTTATAAAGAAAGTTTAGAATACATAAACGGGGGAATGAATCCTATTCTTTTAAAAAAAGAACTCGATAAAACTTTAAATAGGATTTTAGAACATTTGCAAAAGGAAAAATTGCCTCCAACGAAAGAAAAAATCTTGCATATTGCCAAAATTGCTGCAAACGATGAAGAACTTGGGGCAGTTGCTTATAAAGCGTTTCAAAAAGTTAAAAATAAAAATGCGATTACCATAACTGAAACAAAGGAAAACAAAACAGAAGTGCATTTTAAAAAAGGCTATGCATTTGCTAGTACACTTGCTTCTCCTTATTTTTTAAATGATAGTCCAAAATTAAGCTTTAAGGATGCTTTTGTTTTACTAATAAAAGATACTTTGACGGATATAGAAACCATTAGTTTTATTTTAAATGATGTAATGAAAAACAAAAAAAGTGTAGTTATAATTGCCCGTGATTATGAAGAATATGTAGTCCAAGAAATAACTTCTCTTTGTCTAAACGATAATCTAAATGCTTGTTTGATAAAAACGAATGAATACGGACTACAAGAACAAGCGGTCGAAAAAGACATAGAAACAATTACTGGAGCAAAAAAAATAGAAAAAAACATTTTAAATGCCAAGTTAGGATTTGTATCCAATATAATCATAGAAAAAGAAAAAGTAAGAATAGATTTTACATCCAATGAAATTATAAAAAAATACATCGTAAATTTAAAAAAAGAAAGTAAAGAAACAAAAGAAGAATTTGAATTAGAATTTATTCAAAAAAGGATTGCAATGTTTACCTATGGAATAGCTGAAATTTTAATAGGAGCTCCTACCAAAACAGAGTGTCAAGAAAGAAAAATGAGATTAGAAGATGCATTATGTGCAGTATCTGCTTCAAGTAGTGGTATTTTAATCGGCGGTGGTTTAAGTTTACTACAAATGGCAAGTCAAATAAAAGGTACAACAGAAGCAACAAAAATTTGGAAAAAAGCTCTTACAAAACCATTTGAACAAATACTTATTAATGCAGGGCTTGATTATAAAAGAATAAAAGAGCAAATTGAAAAAAAGGAATACAAAGTATTATATAATGTAAGTAAAAACGAGTGGGAAGACTCTCAAAATACTTATGTAATTGACCCTCTTTTAGTTGTATACAATTCTTTAATAAATGCTTCTTCTATAGCTGGTATGTTACTTACAACAACCAGTTTAATTATTAACGAACATGCAAACAATGTTCAGAAAGTAAGTGACTATACTGAATTATAAAATTGTAGAAGTAAAAGAATTTCCAAAGCGAAGAACAAATTTTTAAACTCTAATTTATAAATTTGTGCTATACTATTTGTATACATATTCCTTTGCTATTGTTATTTTTCAAACTTTATTATAACAAATGGAATATGTTTTTTCATTTCCAGCCAATCCCTTATAAATCTTACAAAATATTGACATTTTGCTTAAAATATATAATAATACATAACACATAGGAATTTTTAGTTGTAAAAAATATTTTCTGTGTATCTAATATAAATAGAGTGATGAGTTAATTCATCTATTCTACTTTATAGGAACATAAAAAGAGATACCCTTAAGTTTCGTTAGGTGTTATCTCTGTTCAACAAAAATAATTTATTGAGTTCAGAAAAAAACACCCTACTAAGTTTGTAAGGTGTTTTTTTCTAGTCCTTTGATTTTAGTGCAACAATGGTGTAAAGAATTATTAAAGCTAATGCTACAAGTAATTCCAACTCTGTATACGCTTTCTATCATTGAACATCATCCTAAAGAGTTCCTTTAGCTTATGATATTACAGTATCAAGTAGTTATAATGCTAGTATTAAAAATAAAGGCAATGTTAATTTATACTTTGCAAATAAAGAAATTCTTGAATTTGGAAAAATCGAAATACAAAGCCCACAAAGGGAAAATTGTTCCAGTTTATGATATAGAACGATGTCTATGTGATATTCTAAAAGATAAAGAAAGCCAAGATATAGAAATTATCAAATATGCTTACAAAACCTATGTAAAATCGCCAAAGAAAAACATTCATAAATTAATAGAGTATGCAAAAAAATTAAAAGTGGAAAAAGAAGTGAATTCCAATTTAGAGGTTTTACTATGGTGAATGCTGAAAGTTTAAAATACAAAAAAACGAACTACCTAAATAGTTCGAGTATTCTTGAATGAAGCGAATGGCATAGATATTTGCAATGCAGAAATCAGAATTGTTAATTTATTTTTTATTGTATATTCCAAAAGAATTGGTTATAGGGTCCTTAAATAAACCTATATGCGGTGGATAAAAAGTAAAAATAATGAATAATATGGCTAGTATAATCCAAATACCTACCCAAAATATAGTGTTACAATCTAAATAGTTACTAACAGATTTAATAGTATAAAATTCTTCTAAAAGTATCGCCATAATAAAACTGCCTATATTTATAAATCCAAAGTTAGCCCTGATAATACCTGTATATGTATAGAAAAAAACAACTATAAAAGAAAGCGAAAGCAATAAGGCCTTTGTTTTAACACATAAATAATTTGAAACAATTTTTTTAGAATAGATATAACCTATAATAGTTGTTATAAACATTGGGAAAAATAATAGTTTTAAATGTTCCCAAGTACTTTCGTTAATTGCACTAAAAGTTCCAATAAATGGATTATTATTAGACCACTCATAAAGAAAATGAAGAATAACTCCAGTTATTAATATGAAAAGCGTATTAAATAGTTCTAATTTAAAAATCTTTTTTTGTGTGGACACTTTTTTCTCACCTATATTTATTTTATGTAATTCACATTTAATTATGTTGTTGTAATTACAGATACACAAGTATATTTTAGGCAAAAAGAACCACAATAACAAATATAGAAGGATGTGGAAAAAAATGAACAAAGAACAAAAAGAAGTAAATGTTTTGGATGAATTAAATAAAGGTGCTTGTATGGGAAGGGATGCTATTGATTTTATATTGGATAAAGTGGAAGATAAGAATCTAAAGACAGAACTAAATAATCAATATGAGAAATATAAAAGCATTTCCGACCATATTGCTTCCATGTATCCTGAGTATAGTGAGAAAGAACCTCATGAAACAAATGCTATCAATAAGATGATGACTTGGTATGGAATTGAAATGAAAACTTTGCTTGATAACAGTACTTCTAAAATTGCCGAGTTACTTTTACAAGGAACGAATATGGGGATTATTGAGGGAAGAAAGCTCTTGAATCATAAAGATACGAATAAAGATGTACATGATTTAATCCAAGAATATGTTGATATGCAAGAAGATGCCGTTGAAAAATTAAAAAAATTTCTATAAGAAATAGGTGCAAATCTATTTTTTGTTTTGAATTTATTAAATATTTTAAAAGCTATGAGTCAAAATTCATAGTTTTTTATGTAATATAAAACGCATACTAAGTGTAAGTAATTCTCTTAAGTAGAGCGATTGTTTACTAAGTTATGAACAGTAACAAACAAAAATTTCTTAATAATTTGATGAAATATTGTGGATATCCTAACATTGCGTTACAAAATGGATTTTATTATCTAAAAATATTAAATTTTAAATTTATTAGAAAATTGGAATTAGATATAGTATAATTAAATTTGTAAAGTTTAAATGGTATTCGTTTAAAGATGAGGTTATAATAAGAAAGCAGTAAATGTTATGGTAGTGAAGTTAAAAGATAATATAGTATTAAGAGAAGAAGCAATGGGCGGAAAGTGTTTTGATAAACGAAATGGAAATATCATAGAAGTAGATAAAGAACTTTATTTAATTCTTCATAAAATGGAAAGACTTGGGATATTAGATGTATCTTTGATAGAGAAAAACAAAAAATTTAAGCAATGCATTCAAAAATTATTAAAGCTAGGTATATTAGAAAAAATGCCGATTGGTTTATTAAATGAACATTACTTTGAAAAAGAAAAAGAATATCAAAAACCTACTATGAAGAAACATGATTACATAGTACCAGAAACAATTCATTATGCAGTGACTTTTCGTTGTAATAACCATTGTAAAGATTGTTATATGAAAAAGCATGAAAGTATTTATAATGAAGAAATGTCATTAAAAGAGATAAGAGATGTTTTCTCTGATATCAAAAATGTAGGGATATTTCAATTAGCAATTGGTGGAGGAGAACCATTTTTAAAAGAAAACTTAGAAAGTATTTTCAAAATAGCTTATGAATTAGGCTTTGTAATCCATGTGACTACAGGAAAATATAACTTAAGCACCAAAAAACTAGAAATGATAAAAAAGTACGTTAGTGTTTTACAAATAGGATTATGAATCAATAAAGATGGCGAGTTAGATGAAAAAGAAGAACTAAATAATCTTACTGAAAAATTACAAAAAAATAATATTGCTTTTGGAGCTAATTTTATATTAAATCGAAGTGGAATTCATAATTTTACAAGTGTATTATCAAAGATTAACGAATATGGTTTTTATTCCGTGACTTTAATTCGCTATAAACCACCAATAAATCAAAAAAGATGGGAGAGTGAAGTACCTACATATGATGATTGGCTTCTCTTAGAACGTACTTTAAAAAATATTGATTTAGAAACGAATATGGCAGTTCGATTTGATTGCGGTCTTTCTCATTTAGCAAGAGAAGATATTAATATTTCTAAAGAAAATGGTTATCATGGATGTGTGGCTGGAAGTTTAATGTTGTCTATGTCACCAGATGGTTCTTTGTTTCCTTGTTCTCAGCTTGTAGGAAAACAATTTTATATTGGTAACTTGAAACATGAAAAATTTATAGATATCTTAACAAAAAGTAAAACGTTAAAAAAGTATAGTCAATTTAGAGATACGACTTCTTATCGTTTTAGTATTTGTGGACAATGTAAATTTAGTGAATTTTGTGGGTCATGTAGGGTCTTATCAAGTGATGGAATGAATGAGGGTATATTATGTCATGCTCCAGTTTTTAAAAAAAGTGATGATAGTATGTGGGATAGTTATTTAGATTTATGCGATGTAGCGGGAACTACAATGAATGGAATACCTTATTATACTTATGAACAATATATGAATTCTTATTTAACAAATTATCCAGAAAGGTTGAGGAAAAAAGATGGAGATAATTAGTACAAGATTAGGATTTAATGCTGATCATAGTTCTTCTTATGAGTTTGTAGCATTAGAAAAAAGATTAAGTAAAGAAAAGCAATTAGAAGTAGAAAAGTTGGGTGTTTCTACTAATTCATATCAAGCTTCAACACAAAGTGGGAAAAAAAGAGAATATTTACTTCGTAATTATTATGATATTATGTATCAATATGATTATGATTACTTAAATGTTTCTATTGCACTTTGGGTTACCGAAAAAGAAAAAATGGAATTACAAAGATATGAATTTACCGGTGAAGATGATAGAGGGCTTGAAGTTTGGATTGAAGTTGAAACATTTCGTGATCAACCTGAGCGCGTTATTGTATCTTTATATGCAGAACTTTATATTGAAAAATTATATGGAAAGAAATTTGACTCAAAATTAAGAAATAGTGATGACTTCTTAAGATTTTTGGCTAGAATTCAAGAAGAACTAAAAAATCATAATTATGAAGCATTATATGCTTTTGTCGAAAAATATGGTACAGAAGATGATTTGAATAGTATAAACCCATTAGAAAATAAAAATAGTGAAACTTATAAACTTATGAAAATGATTCTAAATGAGTAAAAGAGCTTTTACAACTACATGGAAACAAAAAAACAAGAAGAACTTTTATGCCATATTTCATGAAAAATTCGATTATAAGAAATGGTGTTAGTATAGAAATAATTGGATTAATAGAAGATAAGTCAACTATTACACAGGTCGAAATGGCAAATTTATTAGAAGTAACTCCTAGAATGATAAGGTATCATTTAAAAAAATTAGTAGATAAAAATTATATTACAAGAATTGGTGCTAAAATGCAGAAAATGGAAAGTTTAACTAACGCTCTTTCCTAAATAGTGCATGATGGAGTAAAACCATAATCAGAGTAAATAGTATCAAAGTCTATGTTATTATACATATGTGAACCATTTAAATTAGCAGAAATTAGAAAAAGCATTTTTAAGCAAAATATCAAATTGTTTATTTTTGACTAATAAAAAAATATTACAATTACCAGAAAAAGGACAAATTTTAAAGGCTGGTAAAGACTTCGACTAATGGAAAATGTCAAAGTCTTTTTCTAATAATTCTTTATTTATATCATTATTTACATCTATTTCAGTATCTTTAGAAACTTCTTTTAAATTAAATGCGTCAAATAGGTTATTATTACTATAAATATAAATTATATTAAAAAAATGTTATACTAAATATAATATAGAATCATATAAGCAAGTTAAGGTGTTGTTATGAATGAAATACAGTATTTTAGAGAAGAAAATAATAAAAAAATAATAGAGTGCCATATTCTATCGTTTTTAGATGAATTAAAATTATTATTAAGGTCAGACAAATACATTGCGAAAAGAGATTATAAATACTTGATAGAAAAATATAAGGATGAGAATATTTTTCTTAAAACGATAGAAAAAGCAGGGCTTACTTCTATATATTGTTCAAAATATAAATTAGATGAAAATAAAATAAATTCTTTTTTACAAGCATATCAATCTATATGTGATGAAAAGCTAGAATCCAAAATCATAGAGGAGCATAATGGAAAATTTTTAAATATTCATTTAAAAGAAGAAAAAGAATATTTGGACCAAATATTAAAAGAAATAGACCCTGTGATTTCACTCGATGAAGAGCAAAGAAAGGTAATTTTATCGGACGAAGATTATACTCTGGTAGTGGCAGGTGCAGGTGCAGGTAAAACAACAACTTTGGCTGGAAAAGTCAAATATTTAGTGGAAAAAAAGCAAATAAATCCTAAAGAAATACTAGTCATTTCTTTTACAAATAAAGCCGTAAATGAGTTAAAAGAAAAAATAAATAACGAACTAGGCATTGATTGTCCTATCACTACTTTTCATGCTACTGGTTATGCTATTTTAAAAAAAACTGATTTAGAAAAAAAAGTAATTAATGATGGTTTTCTTTATAATATAGTAAATGATTATATTAAAAATAAAATAGTAGTAAAACCAATTCTGGTTGAAAAACTAATAGAGTTTTTTGGAAATTATTTTGACCTTCCTTATGAAGGAAAGGATATCAACTTATTTTTTAACTTTATTGCTAGTAAAGATTATTCCACATTAAAAAGCAACATTGGAGAATACAATCAAACTATCATGGATTATAGAACAGGAAAAAAGCAAACCCTAAACAATGAAATTGTTCGTTCTATAGAAGAAGTTCAAATTGCCAATTTTTTATATTTGAATGGGATTCCCTATGAATATGAGCCTATTTATCCTTATCATATTTTAAAATCAAAAAAGCCCTATACTCCAGATTTTAAGATTAGGCAAGGAAATAAAGAAGTATATTTAGAACATTTTGGAATAACAGAAGATGGCCATCATACCTTTTATAGTGAACAAGAATTAGAAACCTATAAAAAGAATATAAAAGATAAAATAGAACTTCACAAAAAGCATAAAACAAAATTAATTTATACCTTTTCTGCCTATAAGGATGGCCGAGATTATTTAAAACATTTAGAAGAAGAATTACTAAATTGTGGTTTTGAACTACAAAAAGTAGGAGCAAAAGAAGTATTTCTAAAATTAGTAACCAGAGAAGAAAATAAATATATTGCAAAATTTGTAAAATTAATGTGTACATTTTTAATCAATTTTAAAACCAATGGGTATACCCTTCACGATTTAGAAAATATGCAAAGAAATGCAAATGTAAGAAGCAAATTGTTTTTCGATATTTTTAAAGAATGTTATTTGGAATATCAAAGAGCTCTTTCTGAAAATGATGCTTTAGATTTTCAAGATATGATTAATGATTCGGCGAGAATATTAAAAGAAAAACAAATCAAAAAAGAAACTTTAGATTTCAAATATATTATAGTAGATGAATACCAAGATATTTCAAGGCAACGATTTAATCTGACAAAAGAATTATTAAAACTCTGTGATGCCAAGATTATAGCTGTAGGAGACGATTGGCAATCAATATTTGCATTTAGCGGTTCAGATATCTCCTTATTTACGAAATTTACAGAAAGTTTTCCATCTGCCAAGGTTTTAAAAATAACAAAAACGTATCGAAATGCCCAAGAAATCATTGATATTGCGGGAAACTTTATTCAAAAAAATAAATCACAAATTCAAAAAACATTACTATCCCCTAAAACGATAACAAAACCAGTAATTATTAGTACTTACAATGACCAAGTAGATCGAAAATTGACACAAGGAAAAGGGGGTAAATATTACAATTTAGGAAAAATATTAGAAAAGCAGATTGGTTATATTTTAGAGAAAAATAAAGAAGAGGGAAAAAGTGTTTTATCTCCTATTTTAATATTGGGGCGTTATAATTTTGACGCTAGGAACATGTGTTTCTCTAAAGATTTTAATTATGATGAAAAGAATGGAAAGGTAATAAGTAAAAAATATCCGACTGCAAAATTAGAATTTATGACAGCACATAGTTCCAAAGGATTAGGATATGATAATGTAATAATCATCAACACTAAAAATGAAACCTATGGTTTCCCCTCAAAGGTTGAAAACGACCCTATTTTAAATTATGTAACAAAGCAAGACCACTCCATACAATATGCTGAAGAAAGAAGACTCTTTTATGTGGCACTAACACGAACAAAAAATAGAGTGTTTATCATTACCCCAGAAAATAATCCATCGGAATTTGTTTTAGAATTGTTAAAAGACTATTCTAACATTACTTTAAATGGAAAAATAAATCCAGAAAGTAAGACAAATATAGGATATATAAAAAAATGCCCCATTTGCGGATATCCTCTTCAACTACGTTGGAAGAAAAACTATGGAATGAAGCTTTGGATGTGTACAAATGAGCCCGAAATCTGTACTTTTTTAACCAATAAAATTACCAACTTGCCTTTAACAATTCAAAAATGTGATAGCTGTAAAGATGGATACTTAATTGTAAAACAATCAAAAAATTTACCTTTTCTAGGCTGTACCAATTATAAAAAAGATGGCTCTGGATGTAATAGAACCCTAAGTTATTCTGCTTACGAAAAATGGCAAAATACAAATTTTGAATTTGATAGTTCGATAAACAAACCGAGTTTTCATTTTATAGAAGAAAAAGGATATATTCCTCTTCCAAACTTGAAAAAAATGGGGACACCACGAAAAACAGCAGATGTTCATAAAACACAATTCAAAAAGCAAACAATCAAAAAAGATGGTTTTGAATTAATTGTGGACGAAGAGAAGAATATTATAACGGATATCAAGTTATTAAAAAAATTACAAGAAAAAAGATTACAAATAGCAAAAGAAAAAGGAATTCCAGCATTTACCATCTTAAACAATCGGGCTTTAGTAAATTTAGCAACCTATAAGCCAAAAACAAAGAGCGAATTTGTAAGCTTATATGGTTTAGGAGAGAAAATTTACAATAACTATGGATTGTTATTTATGAAGGAAATTGAAAGCTTTTATGCAAAAGAGACGATATAATAGCATTTCTCCAGGTAAATATATTTGGTTTGTATCATTATAGAATAAAACAATATAATTTTTTGGAAATTCCTTATAATAATTCTAACATTTAAATTTAATTAAATGTTCAACCATGAATTTGATATTAAGATTCCCAAGACTGGCTTTCATTTTTAGTTTGTTTTTAATTTCACAAGGAAACTTTAATTGTTCTATGGTCGTTTTCATAAATACATATTCCACCTTTACACAATGAAAAAAACCATAATATCAAATACTATGAACTTGTTTATAAATAGAAAAACTCGCCTTACTATTTCTAGTGGGCGAGTTTAAACCTCCATGGAGCAGATGATAATATGATTTTAAACCTAAAATCTAAAAAAATATCCCTCACTCGTTAAATAGATTATGTGATAATTGTTAAGAAAAATCGATAGTCGTATAGGAAAATTTTCCGAAATATAGTATAATTTTTTTAAATAATTTAGGAATAATAAATTAGCATACATAAACTTACTATTTCTGTGGAGTTATTTTCATAAATGTGATCCTTATCAGCATCAAATTGAAAGGCTTGTCCTGCCAATATTTTGTGAACTTCATCATCTAAAGTAATAGAAAGCTCCCCATTAAATACAATAATATATTCTTTAGTTCCTCGAATATGAGCCAAAGAAGAAAGCTTACCATTAGGTTCTAAAAAAACTTGCATCATTTCAAAATTTTTTCCTTGATTATTCCGGAAAAAAGGATAACTATAAACTTTTTCTTCATCTTCATAAAAAGGAAGAATATCTTCTCGAGTAATTAACATTTTATTTGGTAAAGAAGTTTCAATTAATTTTGTAAGAGCAACTTTTAAACCAGTCGAAATCTTCCAAATTGTTGAAATCGTAGGGTTGGTTTCTTCTCTTTCTATTTGACCCAACATACTTTTGCTAATACCTGTTATTTCTGCTAGCTGAGTGAGACTTAAATTTTTTTCATTTCTTATCTTTTTTAAATTTTCTGCAATATTATGATTCAAATTTTCCATAATCTTTCTCCTATCTATTGACTTTTATAATGCACCATCGTACAATATAATGCACAAGTGTTGTTTTTATTATACCTTAGAAGAAACACTTTGTATAGAGGGAGATAATTATTTTATGGATGTAGATGAAAAGAAAGAACTACAAAAAATTGCAATTGTATTAGTAGAAGGCCTAAAACCTTGGCAAGAGTTAAACATTACCGCTTTTTTAGCCTCAGGATTTGGTACATTACCAATAATGGGAGAACCATATGAAGATAAAAGTGGTAAGCAATACTTAAGGATGTGTGGACAGCCTATTTTAGTTTATACCGCAACTAAGGAAGAAATGAAAACAATCTTAAATAAGGCCGTTACTCGTGATATCAATTTAAGCGTTTATAATGAAGAAATGTTTAGAACAAATAATGACACCGATAACAGAGAATGTATTAAAAAATATAATACCGAAGAATTAGAGCTAGTTGGAATCGGTTTATGCGGCAAGAAAAATCATGTTGATAAAACACTACATGGTTTATCTTTACATAGTTAAAAAAGAAAAAAGAATGAGAAAAAGTGTGTAAGAAAAAGACACACTTTTTATAGTGTGACACGCATGTGTTAAAACTAGGGCAAGAAAGTTTCCTGTGGGCTTGATAGTAGGAACCACTAGTCAATAGCAGGGGTGTTGTCTATCGTGAGGTAGAATCTGAAGGAAGCAGAAGGCAAAATCTTGGCTCGACGAACAGAAATCACATACTAAGGCTATATAAACTGGATGAGCTTACTAAACAAAGTAAAGTCCAATACTACACGAAGTTTATGTAGTAAATGTGGCGAGTAGATGAGATGAAAGTGTTAACACTTACCGTGTGAGGTCTTGATGATATGCTAACTAATATGTGATTATAAGATATATATTAGAAAAGTAACCTATATAGGGATGTATAGCTGAACATCAAGAAGTCAGTTCTTGTCATAGTAGTGATGAAGTATAGGAAACTATATGGAGCAAAGGACAAGACGTTAAATATTATCTGTTATGAAAAATGAATGGTGTAATTAAAAGCCGGACAAGTCGAAAAAAAGACTCTCACTTACGAGAGTATGCTGGAAGCAGAGGGTAGTAAGTAGCAGGTGATTTATACTATTTACGTGAAGTAGTAGCTATAAGGTGTATATTTAATGAACCGCCCAGTACCGAACGGTATGCTGTGGTGGTGTGAGAGGACGGCAGCTAGTCACGGCCTTCTACTCGATTACAATATAAAAATCACACGATGGTGTGAGTAATTCTCTCAATGGAGCAAGTGTCGTAGGTATCTACAACTTTTTTGATACATATAATCCATTTCTATACTATTCTATCACATAATAAGTATTTTTGCCACTAGCTTCTTTTTTTATTATATTTTTCTCGAGCATTTTATCTAAAATTTTATATGCTCTAGTTTTTGAAATATTTAATAATTTTTCAGTTTCACTTCTATTTATTTTATTATATTCTTTAATATAATTTATAATAATTTCTTCCTGTGACAAACTAGGGGAAATAATGTTAGATTTATTAATGTTTTCTTGATAATTCATATTAGGTAGCATAATAGAAAATGTATTTTCAGTTGCATCAAAAATAGGTTTTTTATCACATTCCATATAACTGTCCATTATTCTTCCGATACCTGTTCCAAAAGATTCAACATATCCTAGTCTATAAAATATATTTGCCAAATTAGGATTTCTAGATGAAGAAATGCCTTTAAAAATTTCCTTAATTGTTATTCCATCTATTAAGCCACCCATCGATACTATTTCAAATTTATTGTCATAAAGGGTTACTAAAATACTACTATCAAAATAATAACTTCTATGAATTACGGCATTTAGTAAAGCTTCTCTTAATGAATAATCAGGATAATCTTTTGTATCAACTCTTTTTAAACCAATTATTTTCCCAGTAATCTTATTAAATAGTTCAAAATATTCAAATAAATCGTCTACTTGCTTTATTATTGAACCAGTAAATTCTTTTCTATCACGAAATTCGATTTTGTTTGTTCCATTAAAAATTGCACATTTTATCGTATAAGAACATTGATCTGACAGTAATAATCCTAAATTAGTGTATTTATTTTCGTTATTAATAATATTTAGTATTTTGTATTTATTCTCGTCAAATTCCAATTGATTATCTTGAAATTTCTTTTCTAAATATTTAAATGATAAATTCTGAATTTTAGAAATCATTTCCTCAAAACGTAATCCACTATGTTCAAATATCATCTTTTTTATAATTTCTTCAGATGCTTGGATAGAAGAAGAACCATGTCTTAAATAAACTCCACTTGGCTTTAATCCTTTATCTGCTATATAATAAGGTTTGTTTGGACCACTTTGAATATCTATAACGACTACATCTTTTTCATCGTATAGTTTAACTTTAATTTTTGTATATTCTATTAATGACGGTCTTATTCCCTCATTTATCATTCCTGTTAATGCTTGTATGACTTCATCTAGATTTAAAATTCCATTAACTTTACCATCATCGTTAATACCTATATAAATTTTTCCACCATTTGTATTTGCAAAAGCAATAATTTCTTTTTTTACTTCTTTTGTTAGAATGCTTTTTAGTTCACAACTTTCAGATTCAACAAACCTCATTATCTATCACCCAATATTATTATATATAATTATTAAAAGATTATCAATTCTTTCGTTCACTTTTCGTTCACTTTTCGTTCGCCATAAATTTAAAAAGTAAATTATATTTATTTTAAAAGAAAAATCGAACTAAAAGTTCGACTAAATATCAATATGGAGCGAATGGCGTAGATATCTACAACTTTTTCACTTCTTAACGATTTGATATATAAAATATCA